>JBMYRY010000008.1:0-16724 GCA_049602795.1 Bradymonadia bacterium | reverse complement strand
GTGCCGGAAACCGATGCTGGGATCTTGATTACGGCTTTGGTCGCGCGATTTTCCGCTCGAACAGTGAGTTCCTACAAACAGGGGCTTGTGTGACTTTTGTTGGTCCATTGAGCTTCTATCAGGGAGAGCCCCAACTAAATGTTGGCAACTTCGACTGGATGCGTATTTACTAAACCAAGATAGGCCGAATACACACACAAAAGGGGTCATCACTGACCCCTTTTTTTGTTGAGGGAACGGAGCATGAAAAATACCGGTTGGCAACCTTATGACGGAGAAAGCTATCTCTCTTATCCAGAGATTGAAGCGTGGCTCACATCTTTGGTTGAACGCTTTCCCGAATGGGTCAACCTCACATCAATTGGTCGGAGTCGACAAAATCGAGCGCTCCATTTGGTAACCCTCGGTCAACAGGACGGACGGGAGGATGAACGACCAGGCTTCTGGCTAGATGGGGGCACCCATTCAGCGGAATGGACTGGCATCATGGCATGCATCTACAGCTTATCGAAATGGATAGAGGCAATTAAAGATGGTGACCAGGGGCTGACCGATTGGCTAAAAAACCATACAATCTACGTCATGCCCTGTGTGTCGCCCGATGGATTTTCTGCCATGTACGACGGGGAGCCATTTCTTCGCTCATGTATGCGGCCCCCAGCCCTTGGGAGAGTACGAAGCGGCTTAGATCCACAAGATGTAGATGGGGATGGTGAGGTGCGCTGGATGCGCTGGAAGCACCCGGCTGGCTCTTACGTCAAAGACGAATCAATCCCTGGTTTTATGCGCCCAAGAACCCTAAATGACAACCCAGATGATGCCTATTTCTTCGCCCCAGAAGGCGCGTTTATGGAGTGGGACGGTGTGGCTTGGCAGCAAGCGCCGAGACAATTTGGGCTGGATCTCAATCGGAACTTCCCGAGTCATTGGGCGCCGTTCTCCATGTTTGGTATGGACGGTGGGGTCTTCTCACTGAGCGAACCAGAGTCTCGAGCATTGATGGATGCATTCGTTGCTCGCCCATTCATCGGAGCTGGATTAACAAACCATACCTATACTGGCTGCATCTTAACTCAGCCATCCCGTGAAAACTCGCCTCTCGGCGATGCGGACATCCTTTTACTCGAACGTCTCGCCCACGAACTGGTTAAAGATACGGATTATCGCGTTTTTAGGATTTTCCCTGACTTTGCCTACAACAAGAAAAAAGCGGTGGTCGGCTTGTGGTCAGATACAATGACCACCACATTGGGGGTACCGTCTTACACGCTAGAATTATGGGATCCCTTCAAGTTCTGCGGCTTGGAAAACGAGGACCCTGTAGGTTTTTTTGTAAGACCCAATCACGATAATATTCGAGCACTTGTCGCGGGGATGATCGAGCGCACAGACGCCATGGCACCGTGGAAAACATTCAATCACCCGCAACTCGGTCCCATCGAAATTGGAGGACTGAACTATCTCAAGACGGTACGAAATCCACCTGATGCGCATCTCGCTGCAGAATGTGAGCGGGGCTTCATGGTTGCGGACCGATTACGGAAAACCTTGCCCTCGATGAACATTACAACCGAGGTTGAGACATATGGTTCTCGAAAGACGATTCGCGTGCAGATTGAAAATACAGGCTATCTATCAACGATGGGTATGGAGCTGGCAAATAGCCTCCCGGGAACCCCCTACGTTTCTGTCGCTCTAGAAGCGGGAGATGGCGTACATACAGTTGCAGGACCAAGTGCCCAAAACTTACCGCATCTCAGTGGCTGGGGGCTTCAAGGAACAAATGGTGCAAACTCTATTTATCCGTCCTTGACACCCAAAAGTCATCGACAACAAGTAGAATTCGACGTTGAAGGTGAAGGGCAGGTCAAATTAGTCTTTACGCTCGGTCGTGGCGGACGCACTTCCCTCGTTGTTGACATAGACTAGTCACTAAAGCGTGATCTCCTTATCAATTAATTTGGCGGTGCCATATTCATTTACCAACCGACGGACTGCCTTCATGGCCTCGTGATAAGAATTTGGTGTCGGTTCCGCCTCATCCATCTCTCGGTATAAGCCCTTAAGTTTAGTCAATAGGTCATACATCCCAGAACTCACAGCTTCAAGACGGCTCAACTTCTGTGTAAGGGTGTCATTGGCACGCGCTAATCGAGCGGACAGGTTCTCCACGACCTTACCTTCAGCCGCCTCAGCTTGAAGGAAAATCTGTGCCTGAGACCGACTGAGTCGAATGAAGGTCACCGACGACTCGGCGCTCACTGTCGCGGAGCGGGCCTGCCCCGTAAGCACGGATGTTTCGCCGACGTACGAGCCCGCCTCGGAAATGCTCGCAACCTTTTGTCCTCGCACCGACACACTTAAGCGTCCCGACAATAGAATAATCATGCCTCCAGTCGGTGCGCCTTCTTCGAAAAGAATCGTTCCTGGCTCCACGGTCTGCGCAAGTGAATGGATGGATGTCACATCGGTCATTATCGCTCCGGGCATTACATTAGTACCCCTTAAGGAAACGCTAAATTTACATCTCACGCAAATTTGCTGCTAAATTTGGTTGCTCCAAGACGCCCAATCACGTTCCATGTATGACGGATGGGAGAAAAATATGATGAGAAATACGATTGTTGACATGGTCTTCGCCAACGCACAAAAGCAAGGACAGCAGACTGCAATGACCTTTGCCCACGGTGAACGTTGGCATTCACTGACCTGGCATGATTATGCAGAGAGCGCGAAAGCCTTTGGGGCTGCGCTGTTAACCCTTAATTATGAGCCAGGTTGGGGCGTCGGTATTCTTGGTAATAATCGCCCAGAATGGTTGATGACCCACATCGGATCAATGTCGGTTCGAGCATTACCTACTGGCATCTATCAGACGAGCACACCGAGTCAGATCGCCTATATACTCAATCACTCCGAAGCAAGGGTGGTGGTCATAGACACATTGGAGCAATGGACAAAGATTTCGTCCTGTCTGGATGAACTCCCACTGCTCAAGAAAGTGGTCGTCATGGAACCGATTGAAAGCGCTCCAGATCCAATGGTCATAACTTGGGCTGAGTTTTTAACCCTTGGCGCCACACACAGCGATGCCTTCACTGAGCGCTTTGAATCACTTCAGTCTGACGATCTAGCGACCTTGATTTATACAAGCGGTACAACCGGTCCACCTAAGGGTGTGATGCTATCGCATCACAATTTATCCTGGACTGCTCGTCAAACTCGACGAGCCATCGGTGGAGAAGTCTCCTCTGAAGATGGGGTCGTCTCGTATCTCCCCCTCTCTCACATCGCCGAACAAATGTTCTCTATTTATTTGGCAGCTGCCTACGGCTACCCAATTTGCTTCGCCCCGAGCATGGAGCAGCTTAAGGAGACACTGCTTGAGGCAAGACCCACGCTTTTCCTCGCAGTACCCCGAGTCTGGGAAAAATTCAAAGCTGCCCTTGAATTGCAGCTTGATGGCTTAACAGGATTCAAAAAGTCACTGGTCGCTTGGGCCCGAGCAGTGGGCGCACGGACCGGCAACGATATCATCAACCACGGTCGTCCGCGCGGTCTTGATCGGCTCCAATTCGCCCTGGCTGATCGCCTCTTCTATCGCCCACTTAGAGCTAAACTGGGCTTGGATGAGCTTAAGGTTGCCGTGACAGGGGCTGCCCCAATCGGTAAGGAGGTACTGGATTTCTTTGTGTCGTGCGGGATCATCATTCACGAGGTCTATGGACAATCTGAAGACACGGGACCTACGTCATTCAACCAGCCCTTTGCCGGAGAACGTCGACTGGGTACGGTCGGGCGTCCATTTCCAGGGGTTGATGTACGATTAGCTGATGATGGCGAGATCCTGGTGCGCGGTCCAAATGTCTTTCAGGGATATTATAAAGATGAGGCGGCAACTCAAGCTACGCTCGTGGATGGCTGGCTTCACTCGGGCGACATCGGCACCTTTGATCAGGATGGTTTTTTGCGGATCACTGACCGTAAGAAAGATCTGATCATTACCGCTGGCGGAAAGAATGTGGCGCCACAGAACCTCGAGAAGCGTCTTCGAGCAATTGATGGAATTGCTCAAGCTGTGGTCATTGGTGACCGTCGCAAGTACCTAACAGCACTCCTTACGGTTTGCCCGGAGCGAGGCCCTCGACTTGCTGAAGAAAACAGTTGGCCAGTTAACCCACAAGACATGGTGCAAGATCAACGCTTTGAGGCATACGTTCAAGATGCCATCGAGCAAACTGTAAATGAGGATCTCGCACGCTACGAGCAGATCAAGAAGTTCACCCTTCTTCCCGAAGACTTTTCCCAAGAAGCGGGCGAACTGACACCAACGCAGAAACTCAAGCGAAATGTCATCATTCCAAAGCACGAATCCATCATCGACGCGATGTATCCGCCCAATTAAAGATTGAGCCCCGCTTTTGCGATGATCTCGTTCATGATCTCAGTCGTGCCTCCCCCAATGGGTAATAAGCGCGCATCTCGACTCAATCTTTCAACACGGCTTTCCCGCATGTAACCCATCCCACCGAGCAACTGAACCGCCTCATAGCACACCGAAATCGCGACCTCAGCGGAAAAGTTCTTAGCCATTGCGACTTCAGCAACCGGGCTCTCGCCTGATAAAACACGTTGAGCCAAGCTCTCATTAAAGCAGCGAGCCACTTCTACTTGTGTTTTCATCTTAGCGAGCTTGTGTCGAGTTAACTGAAATTGAGAGAGCGACCGACCAAAAGCCTTCCGCTCCTGAACATATGCTTTGGCGTCATGGAGAGCAATATGAGCAGTTTGATGACCTAGAAACGCGAGAAACAACCGCTCACCCACAAAAGTTTGCATCACGGTTGAAAAACCACTGCCCTCATCACCAAGACGATTGTCCACCGGAACTCGAACATCGGCGAGCGAGAGTTCGGCAGTATCACTCGCCCACCATCCTGTCTTCTTGAGTGCACGAGAGGCTTCAAAGCCCGGCATGCCTTTTTCAACAACAAAGAAAGTCAAGCCCCCGTGCTTATCAGCGCCCGTCCTCGCCAACACAACAACCGTGTCGGCTCTGAGACCGCTGGTAATGAACAACTTCGACCCATTGAGAATATAGTGGTCGCCCTCGCGCACGGCAGTTGTTTGAATGCCGGCCACATCACTGCCGGCTCCCGGCTCAGTTACGGCGAGTGCAGCGATCTTTTCACCGCGCATGATGGGCGGCACGAATCGTTGTTTCTGAGCCTCAGTCCCCAGAATAAAGATACTTGGAAGCGCGATGCCGTGGGATTGTAGACCAACCACAATCCCCGTGCTTCCGCTCCATAACATCTCCTCGGCAGCAATCAGCGAAAACAGTCTATCGCCGCCTGAGCCGCCATATGCCTCCGGATAGCCTGCGCCAAGAATACCCACTTCAGCGGCCTTGGCGTACAATTCGCGAGGAAACTCTCCTGCCTCTTCCCAGAGATGAGCATGGGGTAGAATTTCCATTTCCGTAAATCGACGGCAGAGTCGTCGGAACATCTCTCTTTGTTCAGCGTCACTCATCGCAACCCTTCATTACTGATAGTAGGGGTTCTCTCCCGATTCATGGTCGGTTACGTCAACGACTTTTTGGATTCGAGGAATTGCGGCAAACAATTCACGCTCAACCCCCTGTTGCAGCGTAAGTTTCGACGATGAACAACCCTGGCAACCGCCAGACATTCGGATGAATGCCGTCTTGTTAGCGTAGTCAACTAAATGAATCGCGCCACCATGTTGTGCCACCATAGGATTGATCTTTTCATCGATCACGCGTTGGATCTTATTTCTCACCGTTTACTCCGTTTTTCTTACCCATAGAGCTAGTCTTGCCATTAGATGCCATTAAAGCGAAGTCAGTCACAAGATGCTACACTCCTCAACAAATCTTAAATACTCAACCTAGACTAGGTACCACACTCATGCCAAACGCGGTCGCGAATCGCCAGGCACTCAGTGATCACCTGTTCGGAAGGCAAGTTGCCAAGTGCCTCAACCGCACTCGACAACTGATGACTCGTTCGGACACCACACAAGAGCGTATCGACGACCCCACGATTCATGAGGTACCCCAGCGCCAGTTCTAACCCAGAATGACCAATCTCCTCTAACACTGGTCCAAGCCGGTCCATGATCTTGAAGGCTGGTTCATGGTCAGCATTCACCCACCATGGCGCGGAATGTCTCACATCAAGTGGATCGTAGGTGCGGTCACGAGTCACTCGCCCGGTCAAAATGCCTTTAGCCAGTGTACCCCAACTCATCACCCCCATTTGCTCAAGGTCTTCGCTAGACTCAAGTTCATCGAGTCGTCCCGGCACAAGAAAACTTGACTCAAGCTGAACAATGTCCACTGACCCAACCTCTCTCGCTTTAGACAACTCCTCAGCACTCGTGTTCGACAAACCAACGTACCGAATGAGACCACTTTCCTTTGCTCGAACCAACACTTCCATAGTCTCTCGAATATCGATGTTGGGATCCGGCCAATGGACCAAATACGCATCAATCACATCAACCTGTAAACGACGCAGGGAATCTTCGAGCATTGCTCGAGTCGTCGACGCAGAGTTGTCGATACGCACGTTCTGATTGTCATCAAAAGCCACCCCGCATTTGCTCACCACAAGCTGTCCATCACGACGTCCTGACAAGGCAAGCCCAAGCCGCCGCTCGCTTTCGCCAAAACCGTAAATCGGTGCCGTGTCAAACAGGTTTACACCCAGGTCTATCGCGCCATGTACCAGGTCTGTGGCACTTTGATCATCAATGGCGCCAAACCCATATCCACCCCCACGTCCGCTCAAGGACGCAGCCCCAAAGCCAATGGCGGATACCCGCTCACCCAATTGTCCAAACTCGTTGTGTATCATCTAGAAAATGTCCCTTCTCGCGCCTCTTCATGGTCAAAAGCGCATCACAGTTACTCTCAAGCGCGTCTCCACCAAGCCTTCGAACACCCACTGGCCTGGTGATCTAGGGACTAATATGCTATTTCACCGCCAAATTTGGCACAAAAAAGCAGGTTTTTATGAATTCGAAAAATGGTGTCCACTTCATTTCTCTTGGCTGCCCCAAAAACCGAGTTGATGCAGAGACGATGCTCGCTGGTCTTAATGCAGACGGCTGTTCCATCACGCCGAATCTTGATGATGCGAAGACGGTTGTAGTCAACACATGCGCCTTTGTTGAAGATGCGAAGGTGGAAAGTATAGATACCATTTTGGAAATGACTGCACTCAAGGATGCGGGCAAAATTGACAAAGTCATCGTGACGGGCTGCTTAGCTCAACGGTATCCGGAAGAATTAGCTCAGGAAATGCCCGAAGTAGACCACTTTGTAGGCACAAATGACCTCGGGCTAGTCACCGAGATCATGGATGGACGTTCCGGCGTGCGAGTATCCGTGAGCAATCCAGACCGCCGAGATTTCAATTGGGAAGCTCCTCGTGTCAACTCAATGGACGGACACACGGCCTATCTAAAGGTCTCCGAGGGATGCTCAAATGCCTGTGCTTTCTGTATTATTCCGAGTCTTCGAGGACCACAGCGCAGTCGCAGCGTGGCGAGTATTGTCGCCGAAGCCAAACGTCTCGGTGAAGCAGGTGTTGTGGAAATTAACCTCATTGCCCAAGATCTGACCGCCTATGGTTTCGATCTCAAGCCCAGATCTACACTCACACATCTGCTGGCGGCATTAGAACAAGTGGAAGAGATCAAATGGATTCGACTGATGTATGCTTATCCGCGGAGCTTTCCAAAAGGACTCATCGATCTGATGGCCAAATCTGAAAAGATCATTCCTTACATCGACATGCCCCTTCAGCACATCTCAGACACTGTTCTCAAAGCAATGAAGCGAGGCACAAACGGAGATGCAATCAGAAAGCGAGTTCGAGAACTACGGGAAAAAATCCCCAACATCACGCTTCGCACGACCATGCTTGTTGGCTATCCTGGAGAAACTGAGGCCGATTTCGAAGCCTTATTGGAGTTCATCAAAGAGACTCGATTCGAACGCTTGGGCGCATTTGCGTACAGTCACGAGGAAGGCACACCAAGTTACGATCTGTCTGATCAACTGCCAGAAGACGTCAAACAAGACCGATTAGAACGACTCATGTTCACCCAACGTCAAATCTCGCGCGAAATTAACGCCGAGCAACTGCATCGAGAAGTGGACGTGCTGGTGGAACGCCAAAGTCCAGACTCCGACCTTGTCTGGGTGGGACGAACGCCCGGACAGGCGCCTGAAATTGACGGTGTCACGTACCTCGGTAATGTCGAAGGGCTTCAGCCCGGAAGCATTGTCCGAGCCCGAATTAACCAGACAAACGACTACGACCTTGTCGCAGAAGTCTGCGATACGGAATAAAGACCACGACAGCCGCAGCACTTACAGTTGGAGTTGCGTACCGTATGGTGCTCATGGGTACGAAATTGGCGGGGGGCTGGCGAGCGACTTACTTCGTTGGTTGCTCGTGCCCACACTTCTCGCAAAGCCAGAAGATGCCACTTGGGCGTGTCTGCCGAACAAATTTAACCGGGCTCATTGATGCACCACATGATGGACAATCCTTATTTCGTCCAGCGTCACGATCGGTACGAATCGCGAGCTTAGCGGGTTTTGTACCCATAACAGCCTCCTCAAATCACTCTTAATCGAACTCATATTGACCTTGAACGGCGTTCTTTCATCCGGTCCAAGGATTCGCGAAACTAATGGATCGAGAAGGTCTTGTCAACTCTCCTTCAATCTATGCTGTCTGATTTCAAGTGCGGACTCCAAATTGGCTTGAGCAGAGGCGCTAATCTACCGGCTTCAAATCGCTCCTTTAGGAACCGATACAGACGAGTTTGAATGTCCTTTGTCTGGTGCAATCCACCGACTTCCTTGGCTAAGTCTTGGCAGTCGGCAACCGAAAGCTCTCTCACCATCGCCTTCACGAGCGGAATCGAGGTTAAGCTTACAGAGAAATGCCGAAGTCCCAATCCAATCAATAAGGGCACGAATCTCGGATAACCAGCCATCTCACCGCAAAGGCTTACTTGCTTGCCCTCATTGTTCATCCCCTCAATGACTTGCGTAATTAACCGAAGAACAGCTGGATGTTCGGGGGTATACAATGTTGAAACATTGGGGTTTGCGCGGTCCACGCCTAAGGTGTACTGAACCAGATCGTTCGTGCCCACCGAGACGAAGTCAACGTAGGGCGCTATCATATCAACGATGACAGCCGCTCCGGGCAATTCGATCATCACCCCAAACTCATGTGTCCCGATTGATATGCCTTCGTCCTTTAACTCATCACTCACAGAATCAATCACCGCCTTCGCGGCAAGCACTTCTTCCACGCGACTGATGAATGGCACCATAATGCGCAGCGTGCCATGCTTAGATGCGCGGAGTAATGCTCGAACCTGAGCCCGAAACACCTCAGGTGTGCGCAATAAGCAAAATCGAATCGCACGAGTACCCATCGCGGGGTTTGGCTCATCAGCAACGCGCAGATGATTCGCTAATTTGTCCCCCCCCAAATCTATGGTCCGAATCGTAGCACCTCGACCACCTAAGGCCTCGAGCACCAAACGATACTGCTCATATTGTTCTTCCTCATCGGGCAACTGCCTGCGACCCATGAACAAATACTCTGTTCTGTATAAGCCGACCGCACTCGCACCATGAGCCATGATCCCATGTGCTTCCTCTGCGGACTCGATATTGCCCCACACCTCAATCGCGACCTTATCCAAAGTAATAGCCGGATGGGTGCTTTCTGAATCAATGCCTGCCTTCTGAATCGCATATTCTCGGGCTAATGCCTCGAGGCGAGCCCTCTCGTCCTGTAATGGATTTGTAAGGACCACCCCCCGAGTCGCGTCTACAATCAAGTCGTCCCCCGTCGACACAAGGTCGGTCAAGCGCTCTACTGCAACGACCGCAGGCAACTCCATCGCCCGAGCCATAATCGCTGTGTGACTCGTTTGCCCTCCAACCTCGGTCACGAATCCCGTCACTTGCGCGTTGAGAAGGTTTGCCATGTCTCCGGGCGACAGATCTCTGGCAACCACAATGCTGCCTGGCGCGACCTGGTCCAGATTGGGTTGGTCCGCCCCCAAGAGATTGCGCATCAAACGGTCCACAACAAACTCAATGTCTGCTCGCCGTTCCTGAAAATAAACATCTTCCTGATGCTCAAAGAGCACCAAGACCTTCTTAGCGTTTTTCGAGAGGGCCCATTCGGCATTAATGCCCTCGTCCAACATAATTCGACGGGTCTCATCGATTAAGGTTGGGTCTTTAAGCATCAGAAGATGGGTATCCAAAATAAGCGAATGTTCTTCGCCGGCATTCATCATCTGCGATTTGAGCGCTTCGAGTTGTGTACAGGAGACTTCAACCGCCTCATTAAAGCGGTGCTCTTCTTGCTCAAATAACGTTTCCTCGATGTGCATGCGGGGCACAGGCAAGGCTTGCCGATCAACAAAATGTGCACGGCCAAAGGCAAATCCTGACGAAACGCCAATCCCATGCAAACGTTGAAACGCTCGACTCACTCACCTTCTCCAAAACAATTCGCGATCAATGCTCCGATCGCATCCATCGCTTCAGGCGCATCTCCACCTTCGCAATGAACCATAATCTTTGTCCCTTTAGCAGCAGCCAAACTCATCAAGCCGAGAATCGACTTCCCATCTACGGTCATCGAGCCTTTGGATAAGGTGACGCGAGCACGAAATTGATTCGTCAACTTGACTAGCTCTGCTGAAGCTCGTGCATGCAAGCCTAGCCGATTAACAATCGTATATTCGCGTTTCAACTCTCCCATTGACCATCCCCACTACGTTAAGGGCACCCAGAGATCAAGCAGATAAACTACAATGATCGTTCCAAGGCCGTACAAATAAAGCAAAAGCGTCGCATCAAGCTTTCGACGCACTCCTAACAGAAAAAGCAGCACCAGGCTTGCAAAAAGAAACACTTCCAATGGTCCATCGATGGAGACGGCGGACCGACTTGAGGCACCGACAAAGATAGCACCTGAGCAGCCCAGCATCACCGCGATCATCAACTGAGCAAAGTTACTCAACTTAACAAGGTCGAAAGATTGCAATTGAAGACAGATTTCCTCGCCGGTTCGGTACCCCCGGAAAATGCCAAAAACCCGAAAACCAACCTGAACGAGATTGTAAAGGACGAGCAAAGCAATCGGTGCCCACAAAACGCCTGACAAAGCTGCCAGCACGGCCCAACTTGCCGCTAAAGGCTTTAAGGATGTCCAAAAGAAACTGTCTCCAAGCGCAGCAATTGGACCCATCATGAACTGCTTGAAATCGATCACATCTTGAGCGCTCCCCTCCCCATTTGCGTGTTTCTCCTCAAGTTTAAGAGACGCACCGATAATGGCGGCTGTCAGATAGGGGTTACTGTTGAAGAACACGAGATGACGCTGCAAGGCATGATTCCATTGCTCAGCAGGATATAAATGACGAATCGCAGGCTCCATGACATACGCAAAACCCAGGTTTTGCATGCGCTCATAGTTCATTGCGCTCTGAATGAAGAAGCTTCTGAAGAAGACTCTGAGCATCACCCAAAATGTCAATCGTCGCCCGGTCTTCATAGTCCTCCCCGTACGTTATGGAGCAGACCAACAACGACCACAAAAGCCGCAACGAAAAAAACCAAATGCAAGCGCCTTCTGATTAAGGCGATACTCACTGCGAGCGCTAAGGATGGGAGAATGAACCAAGCCACTAATCCAAGGCTCTCGACCAAGTACATGGCATGGACACCCTCGAGCATATAAAGCCCGCCCAGGGTGACGAAGATGGCCGCAAACGCAATGAGGGTGTGGACGAGAAATGCTGCCAACAAAGACATCAAAACCAGACTTCCTAAGCGAGCAGGAGAGGTTTTTGCCACACGCTCATCCGCCTTTTGAGAAAACCCACTGCTATATCTATCTAGCCATTCCTGAGCTTTCTTACAGAGAAATGCCGTAGGCGCGGTAAACATGACGGCCAGTATCCAAGATGCCTCATGCTGGGCATAACCGTATCGCATACTAATGAATAGTGAACCTGCGGCGGTGGCTGACGCCAATGTTTCATTCTGGGGGATGTTTGCGCCATAAAGGCTCGAACCCATCCAAAGGAGTTGCAATATGCTGCCCATGATGAGGCTTAATTCCAAATAACCAAACCACCAGCCTAACCCCGCCACAGCCACGAGTGGTTGAGACACCATCGTTTGCCCGACCGCTCGACGGTCGAGGCAAAGGCAACCAGTATAGAGAGATACAAGGCTGACTTCGACGAGCATAGCCCCCCTTTCTTAGGCGACACTCAAGAGAGGTGACAGGTCTAGAGGCTCCTGGGTAGGTAAACTACGAATTTCACAACGAACACCTTGAACAAATAAGGACTTTAACTTCGAAAGGTCTCCATCACTCAGGAAAACGGACGGGGTATAGGAACGTCGCCCTGGTCCGTGATGGATATTGCCAAGGTTAAGGTTCGTAAACGGGTGGCCGGTCTCAAAAAGTGAAACTGCATCATCGATATTTTCAAACAAAACAATCGTCGAGACATCACGGCTATTTTCCGCATTTAGGAATTGAGTCGCATCGCTCACCGTCAACGCATGAAATTCTACCGCAGATGGGATGGCCATTCTGAACATCTTCATGCGCATATTGCTTGTAGGTAACTTATCGTTAACGACAACAAACCGCTTCAAACGGAGATGAGGCATCCAGGTTGAAATGATCTGTCCATGCACCAACCGATTATCCACTCTGTATAAATGCATGTTCATCCCTCCGTGGCCGTACCCATCAATACACCAGCCGCCAAGATGTTATCCCGAGCGTGAAGTTGAATTGCACTCGAGACATCTGCAACGGGTCCTTCCCGCGTCGTAAAAAACTTCAAAACCATTGGTAAATTCACGCCGGTTACCACATCGATGGTTGGGCTCAAAAAGGTTAAACTAATGTTCGAAGGTGTGCCGCCGAACATGTCACAAAGTACAATTACACCGTCACCTTGGTCAACTTCGGTTAGAGCCTCTGACAACCGAGAGTGAATGTCTTCGGGGCTATCCCCAGGGTGAACGCCAACCGCAGCGCTCGAAGGAATTGACCCAACGATCATTTCAGCTGAAGTCAAAATTGCTTCCGCCAAGTTCGAATGCGTACAAATCACCAAACCAATCACAATCTCACTCCTGTCCTAAATCCCGATGCCTGATGCGAACATCTTCACCCGACCCACGGAGGTCACCCGCCAACCGTTCAATTAAGGATACTGATCGATGTTTGCCCCCGGTACAACCCAAAGCGATCGTTAAATTGCGTTTCCCCTCCTTTTTGTAAGACGGCAAGACCGACTTGATCATGTCAGAGAAAGGCAAGTAAAACTGTTCCGTGGCTGGCTGCTCAAATACAAAATCTTGAATCTGAGAATCAAGGCCCGTCATGTGGCGTAACGTCAGGTCAAAGTAAGGGTTAGGCAAAAAACGTACATCCCAAACGATATTAGCATCCACCGGTGCGCCGTATTTAAACCCGAAACTCGTGAGGGTGACCATCAATGTAGCCCCAGCTTCATCGTGAACAAAGTCCTGCACTAGCTGCTTGCATTCGTGAACATTAAGGGCAGATGTATCCACCAAAAAGTTCGCATTTTCACGCAGTGGCTGCATGTCGGTCGTCTCTTGCCGAATGGCGTCGATCAAGTCTAAATCAAGCCGAGCAAGCGGATGAGGTCGACGGCCAATGTCAAAGCGTCTTCGTAAAACCTCTGGTGCTGCTTCCAGAAAAATCATCTCGATGGCAACCCCTTGATTCTTGACCAAATCAAGCAGCCGAATCGTCGCCTCTACATTACCCACATTTCTCGCATCCAAACCAATTGCCAGGCGTCGAAAGCGGTCGGAGGATCGAGCTAATTCGATCAATTTCATCAGCAAAGGCGGGGGTAAGTTATCCACACAGAAGTAGCCGATATCTTCAAGGGCATTAATCGCCGTTGAAATACCAGAGCCACTCAACCCAGTGACGACGACAAGGCGAGCATTTTGATGGTCTGATTTACTCATCATCCCCGTCCCCTGTGTCCGGAGACACAAATGTTTCCTCGACATTCTGAGCAATGTGCTTACTGAGCTTCTCCGCAAAATCTCGGGCCGAGTGAATCCCTTGCACGGCGAGAAGACGATTCCTCGCCGCAACCTCAATGATCAAGGTTAAGGAGCGCCCCGGACGCACCGGTAAGCGCAAATGCTTAACCTGAACTCCAGCTAACTCCATATACTCATCTTGAAGCCCAAGACGATCCACACTCGGCATTTCATCCCATTCCATCAACTCAATCACCAATTCGACTCGCTTACGGTCTCTGACTGAAGATACCCCAAAGAGATGCCGAATATTGATAATGCCAAGCCCCCTAATCTCCATGTGGTGGCGCGTAAGTTCTGGGCTATGTCCCACAACAGATCGATCACTCATTCTTTTAAGAATCACGGAATCATCAGCAACTAATCGATGCCCTTTTGAAATGAGCTCCAATCCAACTTCACTTTTGCCAATCCCACTCTTCCCCGTCATCAAGACACCAACGCCGTAGACGTCTACGAGTACGCCATGTAACACTTCTTGGACCGCCAACCAGCGTAACAGGTCTTCTTGAATTTGGTCGATGGCCTGCGTGGATTCACTCGGTGTAGCGACAATGGCAAAGCCTCTCTCATCCGCGAGAGTGCACAAAATCTCCGGTGGGGTTTCGCCCGCGGTCACAAAGATGGCCGGAAAGCCGGTCTGGACCAACGTGGTGAGAATATCCAAACGTGCTTCCGGATCACATTGAGCCAGGTACCCGGACTCTGAGCGCCCGATAATTTGTACTCGCTGAGGGTCAAGATGGTCTACATGTCCAGTCAAAGAGACACCGAGACGCTGCACCGACTTCTTACCGATGGCGCGCTCTAGTCCTCGCAGACCACCCGCAATGAGCTCATAGGACCCCTTCTTGCGCAAAGCCATGAGGAGTTCACCCACCGTGACCCGTCGTACCTCCGTCGCATTATTTTCCACCATGATTTTACGAAACCTTCCAACCCTAAAGTTTCGAATCCCCTGCGACGAATGCAGCAAAGAGTTCGTCTTGATCCTTGGCACTCATCAGTTGGTTCAATGTATCCGAGTCAGCAAGAAGACGTGATACTCGCGCTAATATCTTCAAATGCAGTCCCTGTGCATCAGACGGCACGAGGACCGTGAAGAAAAGATGGGTTGTCCCACCATCCAAGCTGTCAAAATCAATCCCGCCCTGGCTCAGCCCAAGCGCTGCAATCGGTTTGCTTAAGCTCTCAAGGCGACCATGGGGAATCGCAATGCCGTTACCAATACCAGTGCTTTGGAGTGCTTCACGTTGTTCCAACACATGAACCACTTCGTTGGGAGCGAGCTGAGGTTCGACGCGAAGTAACAAACCGACGATGGCGCGCAAAACGCCTTTCTTGTTTGATGCCCCGAGCTGAGGATCGACCGCTTCAATCTGCAAAAAATCAGACAACCTCATCAAGGCACCCTTTTCCTTAGTCACACTGCTTAGTACAGACGCTTACGGCGGGAACTGGGCAAAATATTCATCGCTTCTCTGTATTTTGCCACCGTCCTGCGCGCAATATTAACGCCTGACTCTTTCAGGATATCAGCTATCTTCTGATCACTCAGAGGTTTTTTCGCGTCTTCCTTCGAAATGAGCCCCTTTATCTTGCTCTTAACAGCTTCACTTGCGAGGTCGCCTTGTTCGCCTTGGATTGAGCTATTAAAGAAATATTTAAGCTCAAATATACCCTGAGGCGTGTGAACGTATTTATTTGACGTCACTCGGCTGACCGTAGATTCATGCATCTCTATGTCATCAGCAACATCTCTCAGGATTAGAGGTCTCAATTCCTCGACCCCACGCTCAAGAAAAGCACCTTGAAACTTAATGATGCTCTCGGTCACCTTTACAATGGTCTTCTGTCGCTGCTGTATGCTTCTAATGAGAAACGCTGCTGAATTAAGCTTTTCCGTGACATATTTCTTCGTCTCTGAGGAATCCGCTTGACGCAAGGCGTTCCGATAAAACTGCGAAATCTTCAGCCGAGGCATGCCGTCTTCGTTCAAAACCGCCTTAAAGCTGCCGTCTTCCTGTTTCTTGATGAAAATGTCCGGCGTAATATATCGGGCAGACTCACTCGTAAACGGACGCCCCGGTCTTGGTTCTAGGTCGGTAATCAAATCAGCCGCGAGAGCCACTTCCTCCATTTCGATGTCCATCCCTTTGGCGATGGCGGGAAAGTTTCGGGATTCCAACAGGTCCAGATAAGATTCGATAATGTCTTCGACGATCGCACCGAGTCCGTCGTTTCGCGCCTGGATCAGTAAGCACTCCTTTAGATTCCGCGCGCCCACACCTGGTGGATCAAACGCTTGGATCAACTCAAGCACTTCTTCGACATACTCAATGTCATTCTCAACCTCAGCCGAGATCATCGCTAGGATCTCGTCCCCATCGATAGCCTGGCCACTGGGATCGAGTCCCTTTAGGTAGCCGTCGTCATTAATGTTACCAATCAACGCGACCGCAACCGTCTCCTCCTGGCTGTTAAAGTCCGATACCTGTAACTGCCACATCAGGTGGTCAAAAAGCGA
>JBMYRY010000007.1:0-16812 GCA_049602795.1 Bradymonadia bacterium | reverse complement strand
GCGGGCGAGTGTTGTTGGGGTCTTCAGCCGATGTGGAATTGATTGTTAACTTTTTCTGATTACATTATTGACGCCGAGCCAGAAAGTGTGATTGAAATCCTCGAATCGCCGACATTGGTTTTGTTGTGGCGAAGTGGGTTTATCGAAGTAGACATTCGAAGGAGTGGAGTATGCCCAAACCAGAATTAGGACAGAAGCACGAATGTGATGAGTGTGGCGCGCGTTTTTATGATTTGGGTCGACCTGAAGCCGTTTGCCCTAAATGCGGGACGGTCTCGACATTGGCAGTAGGCGCAATTCCTGAGAAGCGCCGCCGTCGACGAAGCGAGCAAATTGCTGATGAGAAGACGACTGAGAGCAATGCCAAGAGCGAAACCGCTGCCGATGAGGATGACGAGGAAGAGGACGATGATATCGAGGAGCTTGACTTGGATGAAAAGCAAGCTGAACGTCACCTCGGTGAGGCAGTTTTGGATGACGATGAGGTTGATGCAGAATTGTCCGAAGTCGAGGATTTAGATGACTCGTTGCCAGAAGTCGACGTTGTAGGCGTAGAAGATGACGATAACGACAGCGACGACATCGACCTCGATGATAGTGACGCTGGAGACGACGACTAATTCGACCGCAGGAATAGTTGTTCAATGTTCCAATAAAGGCCCCCATCGAGGGCGTAGGGTTCGAAATTACCAACCCGCACGTCCGCCGCCGCGGCGAGATATTCTACGACCAGAGGAATTTGCGGTAAATACTGGCTCATGAGAATTAAGATTTTATCGAGCAGTGGCTTGCGCGTTTCGTAATGTTGCGAGGCAAGGTTTTGACTCAAGAGCTTGTCGATTTTAGCTTCCCACTGTGTATGTGGTTTCTTCTGGGAGGGACTCCAGAGATGGTCTTGCCCACCACTGAAGAGAACGTTTTTTGAAAACATTGGGTCCGATGGCACATCGGCGCCCCACCCAAGTAGAATCGCATCGAACTCACGTTCACCTTTAAAGTAGTCAATGAGGCGAATGAAGGGCATAGGGGTGACGTCAACCTTAATCCCGAGACGCTCCACGTTCTTCTTGATGATTTGCAGCATCGCCACCCGTGCGCCGTTCTCGGCATTGGTGAGTACGGAAAACGTCACAGGTACGCCGCGACCGTCCAACAATTGTTGACCCCGTTTTACAAAGCCTGCTTTCTTGAGTTCGTTCGCTGCTGCACTTAAATCAAAGGCGTACTGGGCGACTTTATCGGTTGACCACCGTCGATCCGCAGGCGAGTTGTATGACCACAGTGGTTGACCACGACCCCACAAAACATTTCGAATGATACCTTCACGGTCAATCGCGTGACTAATGGCTCGGCGAAAGTGAACATTCCGAAACCATCTACGACGATATTCTTTTGAGGTTTTCTTCACTCTTCTTGGAGGCGGGTCGAGGTTAAACATGAGGTAATTCGTGGAATGAGATGGACCAAGGTCATTGATTTGCCATTGACCTTGTTGGCGCTTCCGCATCAGGCGATTATACTGCGCAGCCTTGACATCATGGAGATGGGTCTCTCCCTCACTGAACCGCACTAAGCTCATCAAGAAATCTCGGTGCATATGAATGTTGATCGCGCTGAGGTACGGTAATCTTTGCCCATGTTGGTCGACTTGCCAGAAGTGAGGGTTCCGCTTCAAGACAATCTGTTTCTCTGCTTGATAAGCATCGACAAAGAAGGGACCGGAACCAACGAGTGGTAGATTTATTCCAGGGGTGCTTTCAGCGGCCATTTGACCTTTCTCGTAGCCATCTTGCCATTTGTGTTTCGGGATGACCGGCATGGTACTCGCGACAAGATGAAATTGTTGATTGGCGCGTTCGAGATGAAAGCGGAACCGGTGCGTGTCAATGATCTCAAGCTTGGGCAAGTAGGGTTTCCCGTTTTGATCTCGGTCTTGCCTGAAGAGATCGCGGGTTGAGGTCTCAATTTTTGGATCGCTGAGGACGTCATACGAGAATTTGATGTCAGCCGTAGTCAGCGGCGTACCATCGGACCATTTGAGGTGTTTTCGGAGGGTGTAGGTAAATTCGGTGCCCGCTTCGTTTTGATTCACCATACTACATAATGACGGTCTGAGTTCTTGTTCTCGATAGTCGAAACCAAAGCAGGTGTCGAACACGATGTTCAGAATACGGTTGCTTACGCTTTCATTTGCAATAATTGGATTTAAGCTTTTTGGAGCACCAACCATTGACAGTTGCAACATGCCTCCCAATACACCTTTTTCGCGAACCTCCACATGAACGAGTTTTTCAATCTCGATATCGGTCTTGGCTGGGGTTTCCAGCGGTGTCTTGGTCTGAGCGGTGAGGGTAGGATGATCGGGGTTCTTCTCTGGCTGCGTTGGTTGTTTAATGTCACAGCCCCAGCTTGTTAACGCCAACAGGCTAAGAAGTGTGATATGTCTCATTGTCATGGGCCTCGACATCCTTCGCTAGGTATCAGATGATTCGAGGCTAACCTGTTCGAAATGTGGAAGCAAACGTCAGATCGAAAACACTTCGATGGAGAAATGCAAACGAATGAGTTTGATTACATACCTTCAATCAATAGAGTGGCTGGCTGTTGAGGCGGATACTCAGGCACCACAGGCTGCTGACGTAATCCTAAGTGAGCTATTGGACCTTGATCTGAGTGTCGCATTGGGGGATGTGATCGACACATCCATTGAGCATAAGCCCATTCAAAGAGAGATGTTGGCGGAATGGTTCGAGCCGTTCGAGCGCCTTGAGAAAACATTCGAGCAATGTTTACAGCGATACAGCCTCGCTTTATCTAACTGGGAGCGTGGACGATATCGAGTTGTGCACGGACCTCGGGCGCACGCTCTGATTGAACAAGAGGGATATGGTAGACCGGATGATGGCTCGGAACGATGGACGCGAACGGGCCGAATGATTTGGTTGTCGGTGCTCGAATTCGTTGAAACCCACTTTAAGCGAGCGCGCATGAAAATCAGAGTTGCTCATGGTAGTTTTCGTTCCGAACTTGATCTCTCAACGGTCGAATTGAAGACCCTGATGTCTTTGGATGATTTACTCTTACGCGCAAAACTTCGGCGATTGGATGATTCGTCGGGATGGCTCGTCAAAAAAGCTCAACAGCAGTTCCGCCATCAATGGCGATCGAATCGACCTGCTCTCGAGACCCGTGAGGCATTGGATGTACTGGTGGAATCCCTTTCTGTTCACGGTTGGCTTGGTGGGTTTATCGTTGAATTCGGTGGTGCGTTTGAACAGATTCTCAAGATGGAAGTTGAGGCAGCCTCGGTGTTGATGAAAGCCTTCGAGTAAGGTCGTTCGCAAAGGAGTTAGCGCTCTTTGACTAGGCGCTTGCAGGCATTCGGAAGCACCTTGGGTTTTTTGGGACCTGTTTTTTTCTTTGATTTCTTTCGTCTCGCAATGACCTCTGCATCGGAGAACCACGTTTCTCCGCCACATGGTGGTCGTGATGCGATAGATGCCTGTGGTCGGCAACGAGGAGAATCAGCTGGACATTTTAACCGAACATGGAAATGCCGGTCATGACCCCACCATGGTCTTAGTTTTCTGAGCCAAGACTTATCGCCTTTCTCTGTCCGACAGAGGTGCCGTTTGAGTATCCAATTGACGAAGATGCGATCAACGCTTGGGTGGCTCCCAGCAAGTTTGAGTAGGGAGACGAATTTTTGGTCCCACACTTCGGGATTAATGGTTTCCTTTTTGAGGTCGACAAGTCGGGGAAATGACTCATCAGTATGGCGTAGTTCGGAGTTTACATTCGTAAACCAGATGTCTGCATCTAAGCCTGCTTGATGTGAGCGATGTCCATACGGCATGGGACCACCCGCCGGCTGGGAGAGGTCACCTATTAATAGTTGTTCACCACCTTGCTCCTCATGTTTTGCGGCGATCCATTGAACGACTTCCACCAACTCTGGGTGTCCATAAAATCGATTTCGATGTCGTCGGATGGTCTCATAGCCTTTACCGGTATGCGGCAATGTTGCCCCGCCAATGAAGCATCCATTTGAGTATCCACCAATGGTCTGTGTTTTCCCCGTAATCGGCTTCTTTACTACACTCCAAGCATTCTTGGGACGCTGTTCCGAAGCCAAAATCGGTGCACTCAAAAGCAAAATAAGCATTATTTGTTTGGTCATGTTATTTATGTACCCGTTTTTAGTTGGAACGTGAAGTGACGATTGGATGAAAAGCTTATGATATACGACTTACATGTTTGCGATTCCGGAAGATGCCTCAAAGATGCAGTTACCCTGGTGATCTGCGGACGACTGTCGACTTTGAATAAACGTGGTTGGGTGACATCGATAAGTCAAGCAGCTCGAGTCCATGTTGACCATATCTTAGACAATTTGAAGATGAGCGATGATGGGGCTAGCGGTTCAAGCTATGTGCCTGAGACGGGGCAGAGTGTACACGTCATTGCTGTGCCTGACCGAGCGTCAAGACACAACCACCCGATGCACCCAAATGCCCTAACGAATCGCTTGAGAGCAACCAATAGTTCTGAAAAAAGAGCGATTTTGATGGTGCTAGAGCGGGGCGAGGACGACTTGGTGTGCACAAATGCCGTTGCCCGATCGTTGCCGGCATTTTCTCGAAAAACAGGGGTGAGTGACCGTCAAGAGACTGTTCGGTTGGGCTTTTTAGGCGCTGACGTGGCTAAGGAGCGTTTGGAAGTCCTTCAAATTGCCGGAGAGGAGATTCGCTACGCCGCTCGCTTGGTGGACATGCCCACAGCGGAGCTTCACACGGAGTCCTTTACGGAGTTAGCGCGCCAAAGCGCAACCATGCTCGGAGCCGATGTCTCCGTGCTTGAAGGTGAGGCACTGGCGCATGCTGGGTTAGGAGGGCTCTGGGGGGTTGGGCGAGCAGCGACTCGATTACCGGCGCTTGTGATCCTTGAACATACGCCAACCCAGCCAAGAGCCGAGACACGGACGGTAGCTTTGGTTGGTAAGGGCATCGTTTACGATACTGGCGGATTGAGTATAAAGTCTAAGACGGGCATGCCTGGAATGAAGGCAGACATGGGCGGTGCAGCGGCCGTGCTTGCAGCGTTTCGCGCACTCGTTCGTCGAAATGCTCATCACCGAGTGGTTGCATTATTATGCCTCGCGGAGAACGCGGTTGGTCCAGAAGCGACCAGACCGGATGACATCTTGACGATGTATTCAGGGCGAACCGTAGAGGTCAACAATACCGATGCCGAAGGGCGTTTGGTGGTGGCGGACGGTGTCGCGTACGCCCAACGGCACTTTAAGCCAGATTTCATTATCGATATTGCGACGCTTACCGGTGCTCAACTTGTTGCCACGGGGGCTCGTCATGGCGCACTGGTGACCAATGAACATGACCTGGAATTACTCGCAACAGAGATTGGGAGAAGTTGTGGTGATTTGGTTCATCCTTTGCCGTATTGTCCCGAATTCTTCCGTTCTGAATTCAAAAGCGTTGTGGCTGATATGAAGAATTCGGTTAAGAATCGAATGAACGGACAGTCATCGTGTGCGGCTCAATTCATCAAGGAGCACTTGGTCGACTATGACGGGGGCTGGTTACATCTCGATATCGCCGGTCCTTCTACGGACCAAGACCGAGGGACTGGCTTTGGCACGACGTTACTTACAGAATTGACGCTCGCGTTGGAGTAGCCTTCAGCGCGATTACTTTGCTCGACAGAGGCGTTTGAGTTGATCCATTTGACGAGCCAATTGAGGTGCGAGCAATTTTGCTTCATCGAGCAGTTTGGTTTGGCAATCGGGGGCCGTTGGATGTGTTGCCGTGTTTCTAAAGGCTGCACTCAGCATCATAGCAAGTACAAGCCGTAAATCACTCGCCATCAGCGGTGGGGTCGCCTTGTCTTCAATGAGTGCTCGAACTCTTTCAATTTCTGTCTTGCCTTCGATTAACCGGCGATGGACGTACGCATAGCGGCGCACTACATCCAAGATTGATTTTGCGGGGACGTTGGCACCCAAAGCGATTGCCTCTGCAAGTGCCGTCGGTAAGCGGCTGTTTGATGAGCGTCTGATCGTGATATCGGAGCCATTAACGACCCATTTCCAGGTTTCGTCCTGGCTCACAAAGTAGGTAGACACACGGTCCGCGGCCTTCTGAACGGCGGAAGGCTCTTTCGTGCGCCCGCGAAAAGTCTCAGTTTGCCATTGATTGAAAAGTTTTTGCCCCTCGGATGCGTCGATTTCAGCGAAATAATATGTGGCTGAAACGAGGCGCCCAGTTTCAAATACATATTCAACTTGATTTGGCGTTAATCCTTGACCGCCTTGACCAAACTTACCTCGATAGTACACGCCTATTGGTTTATTGTTAGGCGTTTTGAGGACCGCTTGCTCCCATTGAAGTGGCGTTGGGTGAGGCGCCTGCCAAAAGTCCAGTGTTTCTTTCTCAGTAGCGCCTAACGAGACGGAAAACCAGACGAGACTCAGGAGTGACGTTAGCATCGTATCCTAGCTCCTTTAGAACGCGCAGCCGATCTGAGTGTCACACATGCCATTTGCAGCTGCTTCAATTACGCACGTCAGACGTGGCTCAATGCTCATCAAACCGTCACTTGCGATCAGCCCCTCGCAGAAGACGATATAGCTCGCACGGTCTGTGACTGGTGGACTAACGAACGCCCAGAGGAAATTCTCATCATTACCGCATTCTTCATAGGCCGTCCACGCATTGTCACAGGTCGGGGCTGCAGCACCACCGTTGAGGCAGCGTTCAATTTCTTCAGGCTCGCAGTTGATTTCGGAGAGGCATAGATTGACCTCGGCGTGGTCAAGTTCCGAGTTAACGAGTGCTTCGATGCCACAGGCTTCTTGGCAATCCTCAATTGACTCGAATCGACCACCAGGCGCGATTTCGCCCTCGCATGCATTGACCTGTGTGCAGATTTGCTGGCAAATGTTCGGATCTTCAAGCGGTGTGTCGAGACAGGCAAGTACATCTGTACACTCATTATGTGCCTCTAGGCAATTGAGGCGGGTGCTCGTCCCATCTGCCATTGGATCACATTGTCTTTCGCACAAGAACTGGTCTGCCGTTTCATCGCACTGAACCCGAGCTGCACATAGGGTCACGCACTCCGGTGCTGCTGGTTCTATTTCGATATTGAGGCAAGCGGCGAGGTCGAGGCATCCATTTGTGATTCTGCTTGCACGAAGAGCACAGGCATATGCATCTGGGTTGTTCTCAATCGCCGGGATGCATTCAGCTTTACAGTCATCAATCGTCTGCCCAGCCTCAATGAGCGTACAACGATCCCGTGCCGTACAGACGTTGTGACACACACTTTCCGGGAATGCTGAGGCATTACAGGTGGCGATGTCTTCACAGCTTGCATCCGACGGTAATTGGCTTAGGCATCCAAAATTCTGTTCAAAATCTAGACCTTGTTGACCCGTGAAGCCTTGCGCACACTCGTCGATGCAAGCGAGCATGTCAGCCTGACTGCCGCTGCAAGACAGTTGTCCGCGGCAGAATTGCAGACAAGCGCGGCCGCTACGGTCTCCGCCATACTCGCCCTCTGCACATTGATTCGTGTCACTGCAATTCCTTGAGACGGCGTGGCAAGCATAGGACTGTAGGAATGCCTCGGGGTTCAAAAACGCATCGTCGTCGCAGGTCTGCAAGCAGTTTGTTTGCCCTAAATTACATGCGTTCAAGCCATCGCATATTGTTGAACAGTTTGGTGCTGGTGGTACTGCACACCGTGATGGTGAATCACATGTATTGAGTATCGCGTGGCAGCTGTAGAAGACCTCCTGGCGAATGGTAGTGGCTGCGTTACAGGCTACATTACAGCTTTCGTCGTCAGCGGGTGTGCCTTGACATGTATCAATGTGTTGGCAGGCAGCGGTGCAGATGTCGGTGTCATTAGATTGTGCGAGACAGGTCCGCAGTTCATCGCATGAATTCACATATGCACACGTCGTAGGTCGTTGATAGCGAGCGCGTTCTTCGGCGGAACCGCCGACTGCGGCGCGACACCCAGAACTGCAGTCAAACTCGCTCTGTCCATTGGGTAATTGTTCACAGAGCATCGCTACGGCACAGTACTCGTCACAGTCGAGAGGGTCTAACGCGTTGTCGGTGAAACAGGACGTCACGTTTGTGCCACAGTTTTCGTCGATTGTGCTAGCTAAGCAGTCGAGCGTGCTGTGAGCAATGGACGTACTGAGTTCAAGTACTCGTTCTTCACATGGGTCATCGATTTGAGTGCAACTGAGATCGGCTTCGCACAGCGCCGTTGGGTCATAGTCTACCGATGCTACCGGCTCATCACATTGTTGCGCACTGCTACAGTCCGGCGCTGTTTGCCAACAGGTTTGTCGCAATCGGGCTCGGCGCCGGACGACTGGATCTGTCCCGTCGCTAGGGGCCGCACAGTCGGTAATGCAATTAATGTAGTCGTCGATGACCCCACATTCTAGTTTTCGCTCGCAAACGGCATCACAAACGGGATGTAGGCGCTCAGCGAGACAGAAGGAAAATTCATCGCCCTCACAGGTACTAATCCCTTCTGCAATGGAGCGTCCACATAATGAGAGCGCCTCTGCTTGGGCGGGCTCATCACAAGCGGATTCACAACTCTCGACGCCTTCGAATTCTGTGGGCAGACGATTCGCAGGTTCACAACTGTTCAGTGAGGCACAAATCTCCTGACATGTTGGCGGTGGTGCTTCTGGTATTCGACAGGCGGTCACGTTGTCACAGCTTGACTCGTCGACGCAGTTCAAAAAGCTGTCAAAGCCTTCGTATGTGCTTACACCCTGGCAACTTTCTTCACACTGTGACGTATCTCCAAAAAGAGGGGTGCCACATTCCCGAAGGCGAACGCAGAGTGAACTACAATCGCTTACTTCGGTTAGGGCGCCCATATCCATGAGTGGACTCATGTCCGGACGATTGACTTCGCTATCCGGGGTCCCCGGAACGAATTGGTCTGTAATGCTTCGTTGGACATCGGGCTCTGGGAAAGCTGGCGCGTCTTCAGTCTCTTCTCCACATCCTGCGAAGGCAAGTATGGACAGTGCAATGACGAGTAATCGAAGTAAATACATGAGGGCCTCATTCATTTGTGTTTGGTACGGACCAGATCGATTCCATACATTCCATCGTTAGGCTTCTTTTACGGATTGGTTAGCTTTTGGTCAAATGACTTGGGGCGGATTATGATTTTTTTAGTAACATGCCCTGCAGAAATACGCGTCCCCTGCCGACGCGTCGGTACCATTTGGCTTCGGCGTGGATTGTCTTGATGACGGGATCGGAGGCGAGTTCTGGGTTCGTTTCTGATAGTGACCAAACTCGTCGAAGCGTGTCGGCGTAGAAATTATCCCATGCTTCCTCTGGGAGAGGCAGCTGAAAGGTTAACTCGTACCCAGCCTCGGCAATGGTACGGTGATAATTTTCCAGCGTATCCATGGGTTCGGCCATGCGGAGTTCAAGTGGACCTCGCGCTTCGATCGGGGCATCTTTGTTGGTGACACCCGGATAGGTAATCGCGAGAAACCCTCCTGGCTCTATGACATCTGCCCAGGTGTCGAGCGAGGCCTTGAGCCCGTGTATGGTGGCAGCCCATTCCGCAAGTACGAGTTGGAATTTCTCATCGGGAAACGGTAAGTCCATCAAACTACTTGTGACCGTCTCGATATACGCAATTGCACCACCGGCTTCGGCACGTTCGCGCAGTGCATTGGTATAGCGTTCATCTTCATTGTGAGAGACCACACGTCTACATCGACTTCTTGCAAGCCACACCGAACGGTCGCCCGCACCAGCCTCCAAGTCTAAAATCGCTTCATCCGGAGCGAGGTCGACATTGTTCAGCAACAGAGACGTAAAGCTCACGGCGCCGGGCTGGGTTCTCGGTAGTTTTGAGAAGAAGTCGAAGCGATCCACGCGTTTGTCCTATGCTCGCTCGCCCACGGGCACGTAGTCAGCTTCGGTGTGACCAACATAACTTTGAGTTGGACGGTAAATTCGATTATCAGCCAGTTGTTCCAGCCAGTGAGCGCTCCATCCAGCGACACGTGCGATTGCGAAGAGCGGTGTGTAGAGATCGACTTCAATACCGAGCTTTTCGTATACTAAGCCGCTGTAGAAGTCGACGTTTGGATAAATGCCCTTGGCACCGAGTCGGCGCGCAGCTTCAACTTCCAACGCGTGAGCAATGTCATACAGTGGTGTTGACCCTTTTTGATTGAACAGATCCGCAGCCATGCTCTGTAATACGGTCGCGCGTGGGTCTTTGACCTTGTACACTCGGTGACCAAGACCCATGATCTTCTGCTTAGTGGTGATCATCTTATCCAAGAAGCTGACCGCCTCACTCGGACTATTCAGGGTTCGAAGCATGTGCAACACGCGCTCGTTTGCACCACCGTGAAGTGGACCAGACAAAGAGCCTACTGCTCCAGCAATCGTGGAATAGGGGTTAGCTAGCGTAGAGCCTACAACACGACCTGTGAAGGTGCTCGCGTTAAAGCCGTGTTCTGCATGGAGCACTAAGCACACGTCAATCAGACGCGTAATCTGTTCATCCGGTCGCTCGCCATTGAGCATATACAGGAAGTTCGCTGCATGGTTAAGGTTTGAATCAGGCGCGATAACTTCTTGACCTTTACGAAGTCGGTCGAAGGCTGCGACGATCGTTGGCATCGTTGCGATAAGCTTAAGCGCTGCAGTTCGATTTCCGGCTCGGTCGGTGACGTCCATTTGTGGGTAGAAACAGCCAAGCGCTGAAACGCCCGCTTGAAGAGCGACCATGGGATGGCTGCCTTCTGGTAGTTGCCTAAGGATCTCGATCAGTCCCGACGGCACAGCACGATGCTCAACAAGTTCGGCTTCGAAGTTCTTGAGTTCTTCAGCTGTTGGCAGCTTTCCGAATAGTAATAGATACGAGACCTCTTCGAAGCTGCTGTTCTCCGCAAGGTCCTCAATTCGGATGCCGCGATATCGTAGGATACCCTCCTGTCCGTTGATTAGACCAATTGCTGATTTTGCTGCTACGACTCCGGCTAGACCGGGTGCGAACTCTGCGCCCATCAAGACCCCCTCTTTCAATAACGTGATGCGTTTGATTTTTACGTGTCGCTGTATATTTAGACGAAGATCGCCTCGGCGGTCAATCTCCTTCGACCGATCTGTGTAAATCTATGTGATTTTGATGGGTAATCAGGCGCTGAAATGTCTTTTTGGGGCTATTTAGGGTCAATGGGTAGTTCGTATTGACAGTCAGCTTCGTTGTTATTGAGACAACGATACCGCTGATAGAGACCGTTTTGACGAGTAGCCAAATCCACGGCTCGTCCGTCTTTGATTCGATAGGTTGGGAAGCTAGATAATTCGAATGGGTCGCCACTCCAGACCACAATGTCTGCATTGGCGCCAGGCTGGATGCCTGCTGCTTGTGGGAGAGACAAGAGTTTTGCTGGGATGATCGTCACAGCTCGCATAGCATCCTGATACGGCATGCCCGAGCGGATCGCATTACCAGCCCACTGTCGTAATTTTCGAACTTGATGAGTTGAAAATGTGCTGATTGCAACTTCAACACCCGCGTCAATGAGAATGCTGATGTGACGTGGATGGGTCAGGAGCCGATCAAAGTTAGCGGGCAAGTTCTGAACTGGATTGATGACCACCGGTGTATGCGTTTTTGCTAGCCGATTAGCAATGCGCCATGCTTCTTGGCCCCCAACGATCGCGAGTTTGAACGTGTACGTTTTTGAGAGTTCTAAAGCGATCTCGATATCTGACTGACGGTGGGCTTCGACGAAGACGCGTCCTTCTCCGGACATGAGACGAGATAGAATGCGAAGTTTGTTGACCGGCAATTGTTCCTTTCGGTCGGAGATTTTTTGGGTTCTTTGCCAGGCTTTCGCCTGTTCAAACGCCTCGCGCAGTCGTGCAACCTGGATGGCCCGACTCTGCTCAACTTGTCCACCTAAGCGTACGTTGATGCCTTTGAAGCGTGGATATGCCAAGCCGTCGACTAAGTTAAGTGCACTGATTTGACCACTAATTAATCCCCCCGAAAGATGTGTGCCAGCGCTGAGAACCCCATACTCGATTTGCTGATTTAAGACATAAGAGTTGGGGTTAAGCCCGTCCTTAGCTTTTAGGTCTGCGCGAATGGCGGTCTCTATCTTTGGACGGGTGTCATTGGCGGAGCCCACGCCAGAGATTTCTACGAGACCCAACTGAGTATAGGCATCGATCAGTCCAGGGGTGATGACCCTTCCATGGCATTCCTTAATGACCGCTCCGGTGGGAATCGGAATCTTTCGCCCAACTTGGATCACTTTATTGCCTTCAATCAACACCGTAGCGCCTTCGATACGTTCGCCTGTGCCCGTCCACAAGGTTCCGCCAATCAATGCGATGGTTGCCATCATAAACTGGACGATCATGGCTTCACCTCAAAGTCGCTCCATTTGGTGTGTCGATAGCGTTCGAGTACTTCTCGACCATCAATAAAGACCTGGGTGGCCTTGGCATAAACGCTTAAGGGTGAGCGGTCCCAAATGACAACGTCCGCCGCTTTTCCGATGGTGATAGAGCCGAGCTTATCATCGATTCCTAGAGCCCATGCCGGATTCAATGTAATCCATTTAAGTGCGTCATGCTCACTGATTTCTAGCCCTTGGCGGCGCCCTGCGTAGAGCGCCTTTGCCGCTTCTTGATTCATTCGTTGAATGCCCTCTGGGCTATCGGTGTGTAGAATGGCTTTTACACCGGCTTGGCTCAGGAGCGCTAGGTTTTGCTCAATTGAGTCATGGGCCTCGATCTTGAAGCCCCACCAGTCTGCCCAAGTGCTGACCGAAATCTCTTCGGCAGCCAGAATATCCCTAATCTTATAGGCTTCCACTGCGTGATGAAACGAACGAATCTTATAGCCGAATTCGTGAGACAACTTGATCTGTTGAAGCATGTCATCAGCTCGATAGCAGTGGATGTGAACCAAGATTTTATTGTCGAGTACGTCCGCGAGCGTTTGAAGATTTAAATTCACGGCTGGAGCGGGTTTGTTCTGCCGTTGCCCCTTTTCACGCCATCGTTGCCATTGATCTCGGTATCTTTTCGCGTCAAACCACGTTTTACGCATCAAATACAGGCTCCCCATTCGACTCATGGGCATACGCTTTTTCGATTTGCCGTACACTCGCTTTGGGTTTTCTCCGCATGCCATTTTGAGGCTATTGCGAGCGGCATTGAATTTCATTGCGGCCGCCTCGCGCCGAGGATGGAGTTTGAGAGTGAAGCCTTGCCCACCAATGACGTTACCGCTACCTGGGAGGACTTGGATGGTTGTGACTCCGCCTGCGACTGCTCGCTGAATCCCAGGGTCTTGAGGCCAAAATGCATCTTCCGCGCGCACACCAGACGTAATGGGGTTGGTCATTTCGTTTCCATCAGAATGGGCCCAAACATTGGGGGCTGCATAGACGCCTAGATGGGAGTGGGTGTCGACAAAACCCGGTGTTACGTACTGACCCGATGCATCGATGGCGTTTTTTGCCTCGGTCTTTATTTGCGCTGGAGGATCACCCGCGCCCATGTTTGATATGAGTCCGTTTTTGAGCAATAGCCAGCCCTTCGGGATTTTTGGCTTTGAGTCGTCTGCTGTAAGAATTAGGGCATTGTATATGAGGACAGGTTGCGCTGAACGCAACGCACTGGAAACCTGGGGAGCACGAGGGCTTTTCTTGTTATCTGAGATCGTGGTTGATTGCGTTTGAACCTGCGACCCGCATCCTGTGTGCGTGACAGCAACTAACATGAGTACTGCGAGCGATATACGTCTCATTCGACGAACGTCACGCGGGCGCGGCAGTGATTTGGTCACTTAATAGACCAAAGCGGCGTTGGCGGCGTTCGAAGTCAGCAATCGCGTCTTCCAAGTCCTTTTCTTGAAAGTCTGGCCACAGTTTGTCCACGAAGTAGAGCTCTGCATAACATGCTTCGAGGGGCAAGAAGCCAGACAGTCGTAATTCTCCTGAAGTTCGGATGAGTAAATCTACGTCTGGCAGATGGCTGGTTGAGAGCGCTCGCATCACTTTGACTTCGTCGATGTCCGCTGGAAGGATCTCTCCTTTGGACGCTTCCATAGTCAATTTTTGGACCGCACGCACCATGTCTCGTCTACCATCATAGCTAACAGCCAGCACCAGCGACATACTCTTGCAGTGTGCGGTTGCGGTTTCCACAGCCTCCAATTTTTGCCGCACGGCCATGGGTAGGAACTCTCGCTCACCAATGGCGGTGAGTTTGATATCATTCTTGAGCATTTCAACTTGCTCAGACTCAAGAAAGTCCATGAGCAGATCCATGAGTGCCGAGACTTCGTCGGTTGGACGACCCCAGTTGAGTGAACTAAATGCAAATAAGGTCAGCGAGCGCACGCCTAGCTTCCGAGCGTGCCTCACCACTCGTCGTACCGCTGCTGCGCCTTCAATGTGACCTTCACCACGAGCCAAACAGCGCATTTGCGCCCAGCGCCCGTTACCGTCCATTATGATGGCGACGTGGTTTGGTTTCATGTAGCCTCCAATAATTGCAGCGTCTTATAGCACAAGATTCTTTTCAATTTCGAGGGATCTTTCCGGAATTTTGTATCGCTGCCTCTTTCGTGCATCTTTATTGCGGTACGGATACGACCAATGACACTGTACGTAGAGTGAGTTTTGCAATCGAATGATGGGGATGAAGAAATGAAATCTGTGAGCGAAGGGGGGGCATTTTGGCGCAATGTCACGCGCAGTTTACGTTGGGTGGGTCTGTTCTTGGTTGCACCCGTGAGCGTGTATGCAGCACCTGAGTTTAGCGTATCTGCGCCATCAAAGCTGAAAGAAGGAGAATCTCTGGCGATTGAGGTGACGCTCTCAGAAGCCGTGGGGAAATTGAGTGCTGAGCTAAGTGATGTGAGTTCGCGAAAGTCTCTGACTAAGAAACAGTGGTCTCGAGCAAAGGCGGGGAAAGTTTATCGGGTTAAACATCGGCTCAAGGCTGGTCAACATCGGTTAACCCTTCAACTGTCAGCGCGGTTGGGCAATGACGAGAGTCGCATTTCCTTTCCATTGGAGGTGCTCGTTGTGTCACCGTTGTCTGTGCGGGTCACAAAAGCCGGTCTGGACCCGAGGGCTGGTCGTCTGACGCTTCATGCAAAAGGGATCCTCGCATCAGCGACAATTGAGGTCTTTGATGAGACGGGCGCTCAGCTGGATTCTGTGACTACTGATTTGACCGGTGATTCGAACACCGGTCGAGTCGAACTCAACTTTACACCAGTACCGGATGAGAAAATTTTTCGTCTGGAGTTGAGTGTGTCTGATGCGGCTGGTCAATGGAGGCGATTCAAATTTGTTCGCTGGCATGCAGATATCCCACATGAAGATGTAATTTTCGAAAATGGGCAATGGCAAATCCCCAAACGGGAACACGAGAAACTAAATACGGCGATTAATGCGCTCAACACGGAAGTGACCCGGTTTCGCGAAACGGTTGGACGGGCTGACGTAGATTTTGATGTGTCATTGTACGTTGGGGGAATGACCGATACAGTAGGCACAAAACGTGACAATCAGAGACTATCGTTCAAACGAGCGCGCGCAATCGCTTCGTATTTTCGACAACGTGGTCTCAAGATGCCTATTTTTGTTGCCGGCTTTGGTGAGTCTGGTCTTCGTGTTGCCACGCCGGACGAGGTTGCTGAGCCCAAAAATAGGCGAGCTATTTATGTCCTAACGAGTGGCACGACCCCGAACTTGACCCCACCATCGGGTCAATGGCAAAAATATTGATGCGGATGATAAGAACAAGCTGAGGGAGACCTTTAGATGAAAAGTGACAGTATTCGACGAGCTTTACTTGATTTAATTCGTCTTCGTTCGGGTGACACCGAGGGTCAGTGGCTTGAGCATTGTTTAGTTGATGCCAGCCGGGATCTGGACGGCGTTCTTACTGAATTAAGTAAACGCTTTAGCAAGCGCCATTTGATTGCAGGCTTCAGTGAACGCAGTTCTGCGGTGCTCATGACTCAGCTAGGACCGATGCCAATCGGTCACTGGCGAACCGATAGGGCTGCTCGAAGCTGGCTCTTGGCGACCCTGTCCGCAAGCACGAGCGCGCCGTTCAAGCAGCTGTTCTCTTATTACGAAAGCGGCGACACCGAAACGCGTATTGCCACGCTCCTTGCCATAAATTTGGTCGATGATACTGATAGTGCACAGGGGATGATGCTCATTCATGACGCTGGCAGAACTTATCTGGATGAATTGATGGATGCAGCATGGTGTAACCATCCATTTTCAACCCACCACATGAGTGATGTTGAGTATCGGAAAGCAGTCTTGAAGGCGCTGTTTTGTGACGTTGAAATCAGCGGTTTTCTTCGCCTCGATGAGCGGGCTGATGCAGAATTGGCTGCAAGCCTTCGAGATTTTGCCGATGAGCGCGAAGCTGCCGGTAGACCAGTGCCAGATGTCCTATGGCCAGTGCTTGCGATGCACCCACAACCAGGAGTTGTAGCGCGCCTGGTGGGGCGTTTAGAGCATCCATTGAGTGCGCAGCGCCTGGTTGCGGCGACCTCACTGAGAAATGCGAGGGATGCGAGAGCGCTGTCTTTCTTGGAAGAGCGCCTCTCTCGGGAAGATTCGCCCGAGGTTCAAGCGATGATACGTGCCGCGATTCAGGCATCAACAAACGCCTAGAGTGTCGTTCAATCCAGCAGCAGCCTACAGCTTTTTACTTTAGG
>JBMYRY010000006.1:0-17018 GCA_049602795.1 Bradymonadia bacterium | reverse complement strand
AAAGTGGTGGTAACCGCTTGAGGTATAAAGCCTTTCTGAGTGACTTCGATAGAATATGCTCGAGCATCTACCGGATATCTTTCGATGGGCGTCTGACCGATGAGTTGACCATCCAGCCGCACCCGACTTCCGATGGGCACACTTGTCACACTTAGGAGCGCGCCAACTTTGTCTGGGACGAGGACGCCCGTCACCGAATAAGATTGTCCCTGTTTGACCGAAGTGTATCGTGTAAGAGCACGATAACCGGCCAGGCTCAGATCGATTTGGCGCCGTCCCGAGGGGACTTTGCCTGTCCAAGGCGTTTGACCAACAGGTTTGCCATCAACAACGATTGCGGCATTCGACGGAATGGAACGAATCGTTAAATCTGCTGGGGCAAGTTTTATCTCAGCATTGCGTACGCATTTCTCCGCGGTTCGACGTGTAGCGCCCGATGTGTTCCGGTGATTTAATGCGATTTTGCAATGAACGAGAGCCGATTGGTAGTTGCCCAGCTTCTCGTAGCAGCGTCCGATATTGAGGTCGAGTACTGGATCGGGGCGTTGCTGATTAACGAGCTGAAACTTCGTCAGTGCCGTTGTGTAATCACCAGCTTTGAATGCTTTTACTGCCTCCTGGTAGATAGCCATCGCGTTCTCTGCGTATGCGGATTGCAACGAAAGAGCGAGCCACAGACAGACGATGCTGAAGGTGCGGGTCAAAGTTCGAAGATGGGTAGAAAAGTTTTGACGCATTGTTTTCCCGAAAATAATGACGCACCTACTGAGCTATAGCCGTGTCGAAACCGTTGGTCAATCTTCGTATTCGAGTGGTTGGAGTCGAAAGCCGGTTGGTTTGGTATTTGTCTTTGATTTAGACGCCTTTTTTTTCAAGATGATCGCGAGTTGGACGTTCTTGTCAAAATTGATTGTTAGCGTCTTGTCTTCGAAGCCTTTAGCGAAGGCTCGAATCTCTATCGATGCGCTGTTTTGTTCAGCTTCCATAGAGTAGGGAGTTGGAACGGTTTCGCCATTATCTAGAGCGAGTTGAATTTCTTCTGGGAACCCTGCCTTTAGTTCGACGGTTACGACCGTCGGGATGGGCTTTTCTGCTGGTTCAGGTGTTGATGGTTTACTCACCTCCACGATGCCAACATCTATTGACGACTGAGCTGCCTTCGTTTTCTCGGATCCGGTGGTCTGGGGATTGAGAAAAAACAAGCCCATAGCAATGAGAGCAATGACCACGCCGACGAATGACCCCGTTCGTTTTCTGTTTCGAACCGGTCTCGCGAGTGCTTCTGCGAATTCGCGGGCGGTCGCATGGCGCTCTCTCGGGTTTTTTGCCATTGCTTTGTTGAGTACATTGCAGATCTCAGGTGAGAGATTCAATCCGAGTTTCTGTAGCGATGGCGGCGCCTCATGAGCTTGTTTGTACAGAATCGCCATCGGCGTCGGTCCATCGAAAGGAGGGTGTCCAGCCAGGCAGTGGAAGCCTACGATACCGAGTGAATAAATGTCTGCACGCAATGTTACATCAGCATCTGAAAACATCTCAGGTGCCATGTATTTAGGAGTGCCTGCTCCCTGTCCTGATGCTTCATTTCGCTCGGTCACTCGCTTGACAATGCCAAGGTCGACGACGCTGACTCGACCATCTTTACCGATCATTAGGTTCGCCGGCTTCAAATCTCTGTGGATTAGTCCAGCGGCGTGTAGTGTTGTCAGAGCATCACAGGTTTCAATGAGGATTTGTCGTACGGTTGGTTCAGGCAGTTTGCCTCTTTGTTTAATCAGATCGGCGAGCGTCGAACCGTCAATGTACTTCATGACCATGTAATGAGCACCATTTTCTTGGCCAACGGCATATACTGGCACAAGTCCGCGGTGTTCTACACTCGCAAGATTTCTCGCTTCGTGAAGAAACCGCGCGAGCGTAATTGGATCAGCTGATTGCTCGACGAGTGCTTTGACTGCGATATCTCGCGAAAGGGTTAGGTCGGTGCCCTTGTACACAACCCCCGCGCCTCCTCGACCTACAATCGCATCGATCCTGTAGCGGCCTTCAAGCACCACTCCCATCTTGAGAGGCTGACTCTGCGTCTTCAGTCCGAACCCACAATTTGGGCATTCAACGTCTGTGCTTGTCACTGGCTGATTGCAGCTTGCGCAGAAGTTTTGAGACTCGTCTTTATTGTCGCTCATGGTCGTACTATACTCGATCACACGCGATAGGCTAACAAGATCTCTTCTTGGTGAATTTTATGACTATTTCTGAGGGACGAATTTGTAATTCATGTAGTGCCGCTGTCTCTCGTGGACAGCGGCAGTGCGGATTCTGTGGAGGTTTACTCGATTCGGAGCCCGATAATCCAGAAGAATGGCTAGGGCTAACCATCGATGGCAAGTACACGATTGAAGAGGTACTTGGCGTCGGGGGGATGGGGATGGTTTTTTCGGCTCGACGCACGCTGGTAGGGGATTATGTTGCGTTGAAATTATTATATCCGAGATTTATGGAGAGTACGCTTCAGAGGAAATTATTCACAGATGAAGCTGTGGCTGCAGCTCGTTTGTCGCATCCTAACGTCGTTACTGTTTTTGATGCGGACGTTTCAGAAAAGCTTGGGGTTGCCTATATCGCAATGGAATTGCTTGAAGGGCGAACATTGAAAACCGTCTTGCGCGATCGTGCGCCCATGGCTTTCGATGAGTTAGTGCCTATTGCCATTGAAATTTGCAAGGGACTCATGGCTGCGCACTCGGCAAAAATCATCCACCGTGATCTCAAACCCGACAATATCTTTATTGAAACATTACCGGACGGTCGAAGCCGCGTTAAGCTCGTTGATTTCGGGATTGCGGCAATGCTTGATGAAGAGAGAAAGGAAGATCAAAGGCAGCGAATCGGGACTCTCAGATATATGGCACCGGAACAATGTCAAGGCCAGGCAATTGATGCAAGGGCAGATCTGTATGCCTTGGGAGTGATTCTGTACGAGGGGTTGACGCGGCGGCGAGCCACAGGAAAAGGTGTCACGGATGTGCTCACCGAAATTCCGGCGATTCCAAACACGCTTCTGAGTCAGGAGCTACAGATTCCTTTTGGTCTCGAAGATGTACTTCTTCGCTTACTTGCTAAATCTCCTCATGACCGACCTCATTCGGCCGAGGCGCTTGCTGTTTACTTAAAAGACCTGTTAGAGGAGCCGTCTCTTAGGATTGAAGCCGGGGACTTTGACGATGAAGTGCATCAAAGTCTTCCGTCTCCAAAGTTGTTATTAACAATTACTGGTTTATTCTCCGCGGTCGTGGGGATCTTTACCGGTGTCGTCTCGTGGTTGTTGTGGTGATGTCGATTGCTGAACGTACCTGGATCGTGCTCTGTAACCCAGCCGACCCGCGAAATGTGGGTGGGGCGATTAGAGCCTGTGCGAATTTTGGGCTTAGAGGACTCAGAGTAGTTACGGATCATGCGTTTGATGCGAGAGACCTACTGTGCTTTTCCAGTGAGGCCTCTGAAACGGTGGAAGTTCAATTCTTTTCAACCCTAGATGACTGTTTACGCGACCAGACGCTTGTTGTTGGAACAACCCGTAGACGAAGAGATCCTGATGCGCCTACAATGTGCAGTTTACAGAGCTTAGGTCCAAGGCTTCCGTCTGATGGGGAGTGTACAATTTTATTTGGTGCAGAGCGTACAGGTTTACTTGTTGATGAAGTTGAACGCTGCCAAGAATTGGTCTGGATTCCAACCGCGGACCGTTTTCCGTCTATGAATTTAGCGCACGCTGTTGCTGTGGTCACATATCAACTGAGCCTGGTCGGAGAGCCTGAGGCAAATCCTGGAAATCGTGGCAAAAAGTTGGATGCGATGCAGATGGCTCAGAGCGCTCAGGAGAGTTTTTTTCGAGGTGTTCATGAACATCTAGTACGTGCAAGCTACCCACCGGGTCGTAACCCTCAGGGGTTTTTACGGCGATTGAGGCGATTCTTACTTCGCGCTAATCCTTCCCAGGAAGAGTTAGGATTGCTAGGAGGGGTATTTGCGGAAATGAGTCGTTTGAGTGGCGATGCCTCGTCTCCATCATCAGAAGAGAAATAGCCACCCGAGAATCGCAAGAAAGCAACCAAACCCACCGAGTAACCAGGGAGTCTGAGACCGGAGTGTTAGTTGTTCAGAAGTTTCGTCCAACGATGCATCTGCCGTCATTTGATGGTCTTCGGCTGAGATGAGTTCGTTAAGTGCTTCAATGGCTGACGCATAGCGTTGCTGAGGGTCTCGGGCAATCAAACGATGAATAAATTGCTGAAGGAAAGTAGGAAGGTCAGGTCTTAGTCCCCTAATTGGAGGCACATCGCCCTGAATGTGTTCACCGAGCATCTCAGCGAGAGAGGTAGACAAAAACGGGCGACGCGCTGCTGCTAACTCGAAAAGAGTAATGCCGAGTGCGTAGAGATCTGTTCGTTGGTCGAGTACCCCCTGCATAATCGTCTCTGGCGCCATATATGCTGGCTGGCCAAGAACTTGACCCGTCATCGTGATTGCGGTTGGGTCGTCATCCTCATTGAGGTGCTTGGCAAGACCGAAACCCGTTAATCGGAAATGGGGCAGACCATTGGTGTCCTGTGACACGATGATTGCATCTGGACTAATATCTCGATGAAGGACCTGCGCGCTATGTGCTGAGGTAAGGGCTTTGAGAATGTGCTTGGCAATCGTAAGCAGCCATTCGACAGGAAAGGCACCATATTGCTGTAAGATCTCGCCGACTACGCCTCCATTAAAGTATTCGAGCACCATGTACGGCGTTGTGCCGTCTGCGTAGCCAGAGTCATACAATCTTACCAAGTGGTCATCTTGAATCCGACCCCAAGTTGCAACTTCGCGTCTAAACCTTTCATGGTCACCCGGCTTGCTGATGCTGTTTGCTGGGAGCATACGTAGTTCGACGATGCGCTGAAGATTGAGTTGTTCAGCCTTGAATGTTCTTCCCGCACCACCACGCCGCGTGATTTCGCTTACGATTCGGAATTTTCCTGCAACAACAGAGCCTGGACCGAGGGTCATGGAGGCTTCTTGCGAATCACCGACGACATACAATAGGGCGTCATCGTTTGGGCAGCGCGATGCACTTCCATCTGGGTAAATTGCTTCACAAACAGGACAAACAAGCATTATCGTCGCAAACCCACGCTTAAGTTTTTATTCACTCAGACTTACGGTTAAAGTAGAACTAACGTAACATCGTCTTCTATAGTACAGTCACCGTCATAGGATGCCTAATATTAACGCTATTGGATAGACTAAATTTGGAGCGAATCATGAGGGCGTATCGCCTAATCGTCTTTAGCATGTTCTTCTTACCGGGATGTTTGCTGTTTCTTGATGAGCCCGCACCGTTCCCTGATCCGCCTGCTGACGCTACCTGCATTCATGACACTGCTGTGGAAGAAGATTGGGGGCTCAAAGAAGGAATGAGAGATGTCGACTTAGATTAAGCCAGCCAGCTTGATTGAGACCATTCGCTACATGATTCTATTTAACTCCTCTTGTCTAACCTTTAATTGAGACCTTGAGCCTGGTCGTTCTTTATCCCGACAAACTTACATTGAGCACGCACATCACAACCATTACGCTGCCGAGAGCCGGAGATTTCCTGATTGCTGTGTTCATCATTAATGTTCACATGTTCCACATACGTTAGAGTCGTCACATGACCGAGTGATTTGCGATATAACTCGGCGTTCAAAGAGACGAGACATTCATGCTAGGCAGAGGCTCTGAAGAATGGAGTGAAGCCAAGCGAGCATTATTTACAACGGTCTTTAATCCGGCGAACACATTCCCCGAGAACTCTTGCGACTAATGTCTGATAGCGTACCAGCGCGAGTTGGGGCCACGTGGCTATTTCCCCCTCCTTGATGAAGGAGGCGAGTTGATCATGGGTTGGGTTCTTCATCATGAGCTGATACAGGTCAAGGCGAAATGACGGGTGAATATTGATGTCGCCTTCGTAATCTTGAGCAATGAATTTCTTAGTTCGATCGAGCATCGTTTTTGCCCAATCGGAAGGGGTGATACCTTTGATAAGTTCAAGCATGTAGCCAGATTGCACCTGCGCAAATTTAGCGCCTGCACTGACGAGCTTCGAGCGTACACCTTCGCCGGATTTAGCCCTTACAATCGGTAACACATGGGGGTTGGTCTGACTGACAATGAAATGATTCACGTTCTGCAGCCGGCTCAAGCGTAATTTTGGTAAGTCTCCTTCCATGGACCCATCGACCCACGTCTCACTGTTTAGATAAGGCACAATCTCGCCTTCGGGGGTTCTCTGTGTGAGCGTCACTGGTTTAAATAGTCCTGGGACCGCCGATGACGCAAGGCAGGCTTGGATAATCAATGCATCCGGTGCAGTTTGGTAATTTAGAACCCGGGGTTTTTGGTTAGGTCGAGTCGGAGATACGGAAATATTGAGCACTCGACCTGTACGCTCGTAGCTCGACAAAAAAGTGTCGTCTGCGATATTGTTTTCGAGCGCCTTCCTAAGAGCATCTTGTTTGAAAATAGAACGCTCGCGAGACCATCGAACGAGTGGGTTCGCCACTAAGCCTTCGACATCGAGTTTAGAATGATCATTAAACCAGTCGGAGAGTTCCGCATCAGAGCGAGTGCAGATCGCAGCGGCGATAATCGAACCCATTGATGAGCCACTGATCACTGATGGTAAGAGATCCTGATCCCACAACGCCTTTGCGACTCCGAGGTGGTAATAGCCCAAAGTGGCGCCGCCACTCAGCAGCAGTGCCGTTCTACCAAAGCTCTCCGCTGCGCTCTTAAACATAGTGAGTTTGTCTTCATCAGCAAAGTCAGGTGTTGGACTATCGCAAAGATAACGAATACAGCGTTCGACCTCGGCATAGTAATTTTCAACGACCAATTTGGGGCCGATGAGTGATCGCGTAAAGAGATGAGGACGCGTCAAGTCATAGTTAAGGCGATAGAGAGATTCTGTGAGAAATTGGAATAAACTTCGGTGTGTCCCGCTTTCCCGATACGCTCGTAGAGAGCGCATGTGCTCGTCCACAATGGCATAATCAAAGTCCGGGCACGACGGCTCCAACCGCCACGCCCTAGCGCCGCTGTGTTCATCGATCTTTTTTGCGGTTTCCGTCCACTCTTGAAACGATGTTGTTTCCTCTAGTGACTGTTGAAGCTTACGCACTTTTCGTTTTTGGCTCATAGCTACACTGTTTCTCTGTTCTTCGCTCCTGTCAAAATCTTGAAATCAAAAGATTGAAGTTATTGTTCACAGAATTGTGGACCGATTTCATTCATTGAACGCGAGCTCGCACTCGTCGGGATAATGTTTTCGTGTGTCGAGCAGTTTACGAATCGCTCTTTTTTGACGCGGTGCGTAAAATTAAATGACGCAGACCCTTGACTTATGACGCAGTGCGTTATATTGTGTTTCATATGGATGTCACTCATCTGATTAAAAATAAGGAGAATAGACATGAAGAACCTTTTAAATACTGAAAAGTTTGATTTGGCTGATGTGCTGAAGCGTGGTTTGTCAGTACGTGATGAAATCATCAAAGAGTTCAATAGTGCTCGTGAAAAACTCGCTCGCGTGGATTGGCAGAATGAACTTGAAACATTCAAGAATGATCCACTCACCGTAGCGCAGTCCTATCTTAATCAGGTTAATGAGACGTTGCGTACGACAGCGCAGACACCTGAGACAGAGAAGAACGAAACTAAGACCGTGGCAAAACCAAAAACCAAGACGGTCAAAAGAACGCCACGAGCAGGTACCTCGACACCGAAGTCGCCTCGAGTGTCAAAGACGACGGCGAAGAAGACAACAGCCAAAAAGACAGTAACAAAGAAGGCGCGCACATCGACTACAGCTTCGAAAAAAGCGAATGCGACGGCGAAGACGACTACGCGAAAAAGCACGACAGCTACGCGTACTCGAGCTGCTACCAAGAAATAGCGCCACTTGCCCCGATTGTAGCCGGCGTGAGCACTCATTGAACTTCCCCCTTCTACATGGTGACTGAGTCTGATTCCCCCGGAACTGAGTCATCGAGTGCTCGCGTCGGTATACTTTACCAACAGTTCCACCGCCTGAGTTACAGATAGATATGCACAGCTGATGGGTGGCAAGTTTGGCTACTCAAGCAGAATGGTTAGTTCGGCACGGACTTGGCTAGGCGGAAACCAATAAAGTCTCGATGTGAACTCTGGCTAAACTTTAGACGGCGGGTTGTCGTCATGTAGGTTTGCGTAAAGAACCAACCGCCACCGCGATAGACCTTCTGTCCGGTCGAAGGGGTCTCGAGCCATGCAGTCCCATCATCTGGGGCATCGTCGTAGGTATCATGGTAGTCGTCCTGTACCCACTCCCAGAGGTTTCCGATCATGTCGCACGCACCGTGGGACGTGTTACCAAGAGGGCGGGTGCAGGTTTCTGCTACAGCTAGAGTGCCGCAACCGCTCACGCCGGCGTCGCTCTTCATGATCGCGCGCTCACATGAGACGGTTGTATTACCCCAAGGATACGTGAATGCCTGACCACCACTCTTTGCGGCATATTCCCATTCTGCTTCCGTTGGCAAACGTGCATTCACCCACGTTGCAAACGTCGTTGCCTGTTCCCAGGTCACGCAGTTCAGTGCCTTATCCTCGCCATTGGGGCTATCGTAGGTACAATCTGGGTCGCCATTGACTGTGGCAGGCATTTCGCATTCACCCGCATCCACGCACGCTCGGTACTGACCGACTGTGACCTCCGACTTACTGATATAAAAATCGGGGACAGCGACGTCGTGCGGATAACCGTTCGAGTCGGCTTCATTCTGTCTTGGAACATTACTACAGCCAGCAGGGACGTTGGGAGCAATACAAACCAGTGAGCCCATGCTATAGGTGGAGCCAGGAACGAAAATAAACTCAGGACAATTTGGCGTGCAGCCCGCTTCGCGCTGGCAATTTGCGTCGCATCCATCTTCACTATTTGTGTTACCGTCATCACATTGTTCGCCGGAAGTGACCACCTCGTTGCCGCATGCCGTCGGAGTGCAGTTACTGTCGCAGCCGTCGTCATCAGTCAGATTCCCATCATCGCATTGTTCTCCTGAGGTCATAACCGAGTTACCACAACCCGTTGGCGTACAGTTGCTATCGCATCCATCATCATCGGTTAAATTACCGTCGTCACATCCTTCGTCTGGGGCAGCTACGCCATTACCGCAGGCTGATTCGGTACAGTTGCTGTCACAGCCGTCCCCATCAACAGCATTTCCGTCATCGCATACCTCATCGCCTGTCACGATGTTGTTGCCACATCCTGTGAGCGTACAATTACTGTCGCATCCATCGCCATCGACTGTATTCCCGTCGTCGCAGGCTTCATCATCACTTTGAACATCATTACCGCATGCGGTGGGCGTACAGTTAGAATCGCAGCCGTCTCCATCGACCAGATTGCCGTCGTCGCACGTCTCCAAGAGGTTGACCACACCATTTCCACACGCGGGTAAAGTGCAGTTAGAGTCACATCCGTCGTCATCGTCGAGATTGCCATCATCGCAGGCTTCATTCCCACTCTGGATGTTATTTCCACAGGCTGTAAACGTGCAGTTAGAGTCGCAGCCATCGCCGTCCACTAGATTTGCATCATCGCAGATCTCACCGGCGGTCAAGACACCATTACCGCAGCTAGTAATTGTACAATTGCTGTCGCACCCATCACCGCTGCTTAAGTTGCCATCGTCGCACAGCTCTCCCGCGGTCTGAATGTTGTTGCCGCACCCTGTCAGAGTGCAGTTACTGTCGCACCCATCGTCATCGATGACATTACCATCATCACAGCTTTCGTTAGGCGCTACGACCGAGTTTCCGCATGCCGAGAATGTACAGTTGTTGTCGCAGCCATCTCCGTTTATGAGGTTGCCATCCTCGCATTGTTCCTCACCGGTGATCACTCCTGAACCGCAGCCGGTAGGTTTGCACGTAGAATCGCATCCATCTCCGTCAACGATGTTTCCATCGTCACATGATTCTCCCGTGGTGACGATACCGTTGCCGCATTGGGTCACCGTGCAGTTGTTGTCACAGCCATCACCATCGGTTCTGTTTCCGTCATCGCAGACTTCATCACCGGCGACGAACCCATTACCACATCCCGAGGGTTTGCAGTTGTTATCGCAGCCGTCTCCGTTAATGGTATTTCCATCATCGCATTGTTCAAGATTTGAAACGATGCCATTACCACATCCTGAGATGAGACAGTTGTTGTCACAGCCATCTCCATTCACCTGGTTTTGGTCGTCGCACTCTTCGAAGAGCATGTCGCCCGGCAGGACGTCTGTTCGAACGATGCCATCTCCACAGGTGGCGATGGCGCATGCGTTCGTACAGCCATTGTCGTCGATGTCGTCGCCGTCGTCACAGGCTTCATTCAGCTGCGTTTCTCCATCACCGCAACGCGCCAACTCACATTGATTAGAGCAGCTATCGTTATCTACCTCATTACCATCATCGCATTCTTCGATGTTAGTACGCACGACGCTATCCCCACAACGGGCGAGCCTACAGGTGTTCAGACAGGTATCGGTGTGCGTTTGATTACCATCGTCGCATTCTTCGTATCCAGGTGCGTCAGGGGAGAGGTCGGTTCTAGTTATGCTGTCACCGCATGTTGCCGATGCACAGGCATTGGTGCAGGCATCGTTGTCGATACGATTCCCATCATCGCAGGCTTCATTGTCTTGGACGATACCATCGCCACAAACTGCGTTGGTGCATGCGTTGGAGCAGGCATCAGCATTGTTTGAATTGGCATCGTCGCATTCTTCGACCCCTGCTTGCACGAAGCCATCACCACATGTCGCAAGACGGCACGTGTTTGTACAACTGTTGGCATTGCTCAGATCTCCGTCATCACATTCTTCACCGGCTTGAACAATCCCATCACCGCACCCTGCCTGCCTACAGTCATTCGTACAATCATCATCGTTGACGTCATTGCCGTCGTCACAGTCTTCTACTCCAGCATGAATGACACCATCGCCACATTCCGCAGGTGTACAATCGTTCCGGCAGGCGTCAGTTTCAACGGCATTACCATCATCGCATTGTTCAACACCGTCGTGCACGAAGCCATCACCGCAACGTGCGACCTCGCACGTGGTTGTGCAGTCATCACCGTCAATTTGGTTACCATCATCGCACGCCTCATTGTCAGCTACGATTGAATCCCCACATCGGGCTGTGGTGCAAGTCGCCGTACAGGCATCTGTAGTAATGGTGTTCCCATCATCACATTGCTCCTCACCGGCCCAGACGAAACCGTCACCACATGAGGCTACAAGGCAAGTTGATGGACAGCTATCAGTGTCGACCAGATTTCCGTCATCGCACACCTCGTCTCCATTGATTGTGCCGTCTCCGCATGCGGGCTCAGCGCAGATGCCCATCACGCAGATTTGTGAGAGGCAATCGTCATTTTCGCCACAGTTTGTGCCATCGGGACAACCTACATTACACACTGTTCCGCAGTCGATACCAGCTTCACCGCCATTCATGATTCCGTCACTACATGTTGGACCCAGACATACGCCACCTGCACAATTGAGGCTTTCACAGTCTTCGTTCTCATTACATGGGTCGCCTGGTCCACAGGCGGGACAATCCCCGCCACAGTCGAGGCCGGTCTCAGATCCATTCAGTCGTTGGTCTACGCATGTGGGCGGGGCACATATGCCTTCTTCACAGACCCCCGAATCACAATCAGCTTCTGTATCACACGGGCTACCTGGACCGCATGGACCGCAGTCGCCACCACAATCAACTGCTCTCTCATTCCCATTTCTAATCCCGTCTTGGCAGGTTGCTTCGATGCAGATATTGGAGGCGCAGATTAGACTCAGGCAGTCTGAACCAAGCCCGCAGGTCTGTCCTGTCAAGCAGCCTGTGCAGGCATCTCCGCCGCAATCTACGTCACTTTCGGTGCCGTTTTGCTCATTATCGGTGCAGGTGCTCATGGGGATGGCTGAATCAATTTCGGGTCCCTCGTCGGGTAGGCACGCCCACAGACCCTCAACTTCGCGACAAACGAATCCGGTCGCACACGCCGCTGTTGCTTGACGACAATCACCGCTAGTCCCACCATCGGTGGTGTTATTTTCCGGCAGGCACAAGCCTCGTGAGACTTCACAAAAATAGCCATCACCACAGTCAGCATCTCGTACGCACGCATACGACCCTGCGACTAAATCGTTACCGCATCCAATCTGGATTACAAACCAGGTCAGAAGGACAACGTGGTAGCATTTTGACCAATTAAGCTTCACTGCAGACCCTTAAACGTGCGCGCCTGATCGACACAGACCAATACCTCCGAAGTCTTTCCGTTACCAGAAATCGATCACCTGTTCACCTCAGATATCGTCATTCTATCAGGATGTTGAGAGTTTGTTGAAATTCTTCTACGGAAAATTACGCCACCTTGACCGTGCCTAAGTGAAGAGGACTCTTGCAGTCGCTGAGTCCGATAGCCCCATATCTAGGGTTTAAATTCCGTTGGTCTGGTTCAGGAGCTGGTTCATTCTGACGCCTGGCTTATTCAGTCATTGTGGCATGATTTTTTTGAGATTCGCCGCAATCTCAGGAGGTCTAACACAGGAGTGAAGCCACGAAGCTTTTATCGCATGGTGCATGGCATGATCTGATGTGTCGTGTGGGTTTCGTTATCTCAAAAGTTCCTTTCTCGTGTCCTCGTTGTGCTTGATGGTGAGCACGCATAGAAGGGAAATAACGAGGTGACTGTTTCTAGTAATGAGTATCTTTCATTGTCTTTTGACCCGGAGTCAACTTCTGAATTCGCTGGAGAGTTTAGATATCGACGTTGCGTATCCTAGACTCAGCGTTTGGGGCGATTCATGTCTAGGGGACCTTAGATACCTTTAATTACGTCATGGTTTTTTAAGTTAGAAAATCTTTCGAAATACTTGACTGCACTCAAGGGGATGGGCGAGAACCGAGCTACCGATATTCGACGGAGCGAGTGAATGGTTCATCTCATTTTGCTGTCACCTCAGGCGTTCAACGAATTGCTCCGAAATGTGAGCGGTAAATGGGAAACCATAAGTTTACTGATTATTCTGCTGTTTTTTCTCGCGTCAGTCGCGTTCTTTTATGCGGTTTTGCAAGCGATTTTTAGACCAAATTCGTTTATTCACCATTCGATTATTCTGTTGTTTTGTCTACTGGGTGGGTGGCAGACGTCAACTCTGGCGGTGAAGTTCGGTTTATCTGAGGAACTGCATCGATATGCGTGTTTGGACCTGATGGAGCGTCATTTACATTCGCGTGCATCGGCGACGATGTACTGCGAAAAAAAGAATCCCATTCGTCTTAAACATGCGGGAGCCCCCGAATAGAACTGCGAATCACGAAGTGTCTATACTTTATCGCTAGGAGCCCCTAGATAGGCGAGTTTCTTTGGCATTCAAATCCAATTTGTCGTACAACGCGCCCAAACTGTAAGGATTTGGAGGCCGTAGGATGCAATGTCCAAAATGTGGTCACGGTAACATTAGTGATTTCCCGTTCTGCGAAGAATGCCTGACACTGCTTCCAAAGCGTCCCGGCAGCGATCTTGCTTTTGAGTTGGACCTGGCCAGTGAGGGTCCTAAAAAGAACTCGGGCAATTGGCCGCCGTTCCCATGGAATCCTCAGAACCTGGAACACAAGGTTTTTGGGCGGGATAAGCAAATCCAGACTTTGCTCGAGTGCTGGGGAGAGGTTGTATCGACCTGGACGGGCACACTGCACTTACTCGTGAGTGAGTTCGGCATGGGTAAAAATCAAGTCGTTAAGAAGCTTGCTGAACGCGCGCGCATTCAAGAGCCGCAGGGTCGCGTTGTCGTGATCAAGTGTCCAGAGAAGGGCGGAGTCTACATTCTTTGGGACCACATTGTTCGAACACTTTTCGATATTCCCATGAATGCATCGGCTGAAGATGCTGGCGCAATTTTACTCCGCGAGGTGCAGCATTACCTGCCATCCGAGGCTGAAGAAGTTGCAGGTCTTGTATCGGATCTGGTTGGGTTCGTTATTCCTGATCGGGAGCCTGAGATGCATCAGCCTGGCGCGGATGCAGTGATGAGTCGAAGTGCCGGCGCTCTCTATCGTCTCTTGCAGGCCGTTGCCAGAGAACCGATGCTGTTAGTGGTGGTTCATGCCAACCGTGCGAGTGCGGCATCACTGGCACTGGCCGCCGCCCTTGAGACGTCACTTAAAGCGCTTCCGGCGATGCTGGTGCTTACAGGCTCTCCTGAACTCACGAGTATTCTGCCTGGCTGGGAACGTTTTCCATGCACTCGGCTTTCGCCTCTGTCGAAATCGGATAGCGAGAGTCTGGCGAACTACTTCTTCACCGGTTTGTCGAATGTACCCTCAGAAATCACACAGCATCTTTACGAACGTTCGAAAGGTAGCCCGTGGGCCATCAAGAGCCTGATCCAATATCTCCGCGAGGCGGGGGCGGTCGTTGAGCAAAATGGGAAGTTTGTGATCGATGAGACGGTCTGCTGGGAATTGGAGTGGCCCGATGATTTAGAAGGGGTTGTGCTCGCACGTTTGAATATGCTGTCGCCGCGCGATCGTCTGATCTTAGGTCATGCCGGTGTTGTAGGGCGTGTCTTCTGGATCGGTGCTCTTGTTGCAATTGAGCGACGACATGTTGCCATTCCACAGGATATTGGGTCAACGGGTCGAGATAATCTTACTTGGGAGATCAATCGAGCTCTGGAACGTCTTGAAGCCATGCGATTCTTAACTCGAGTTGAGTCAAAAATATTGGGAGAGGAGACTTGGGCTTTTCGGTCCAAGTTGCATCATGACGTAGCGGCAACGATCATTCCGGAGGCGACGGCCACTCGCTATAACGTGACCATCGAACAGTGGTTGCGAATGCATGGGGATGAAGGAAGCCTTTTCATCCTCGAGGAACTTGCTCGCCACGCTGAGGCATCGGGACAGAATGATAAAGCTGCACTCTATAGTCAGCGCGCGGCAGAGGTGGCGAAATCTCAGCATCAGAGTTCTAAACAACTACAGCTTTTGACGAGAGCTGATGCCTTGATTTCAGACGATGACGCCCCTGCACGCTTTAGTATTTCATTTGAGCTAGGGCACGCGCTTAGAGGTGCTGGTCAGGCTCAAGGCGCCCTGGATAGTTTCCAGGAAGCTTTGCATCTCGCATGGAGAATGAGGCATCGGCGTCATGGCGCTGAAGCGTTGAAAGCACTTGGACAGGTGGAGACATCTCGGGGTGGGTACGCGAAGGCAGCTAAACTCTTCGAAGCCGCACTCCGGCTTTTTGAAGACTGTCAGGATCCGCTCGGTGTAGCCAGTGTTTGTTTGTTTCTCGGAAAAATGTTGTGGCTCCGAGGTGACCATGACGCTGCGGAGCAGTCTTATATTAAATCCGAACGCCTATTTACTGAAGCTGGCAACCGAGAGGGTGTAGCAGATGTTGCTGACGCGATCGCATCACTAAAGTTCGATCGTGGTTCATTCGAGGAGGCTGAAAAGGCCTATCGCAAGGCGATACAATTCAAGAATGCGATCGATGATGTCGCTGGTGTGGCGAGTAGCCTGAACAATTTAGGGGCGACCTGGATTGAACAAGGCAAGGGGGGCAAGGCAATTTCTGCATGGTTAGAAGGCCTCGAACTCGCTGATATGATTGGACATCGTGAATTGCAAGCGACACTAGCGGGCAACCTCGGAGAGGCGATGCTCAGATCCGGTCAGTATGAGCAGGCGGACAATTATTTCGACATTGCTTTATCTTGGGCTACGGTTGCCGATGCACCACGGGTTCTATGCGATGTGCATTTGAATCGAGCTCAACTGCGGTTGAGACGCCTTGATTGGGATCGAGCAGTGATTGAGTTGGAGGCCGCTGAAGTGATGGCCAACCGACTCGATTTGCCACGCTCGTATGGACATTTGGCGAGTACTTTGGGAGACCTGTTTGCCGCGAGATCAGAGTCATCCAAAGGTAAGGCTCGAACGAAGCATCTTAAGAAAGCCGTGAAGCACTATACGCAGGCGGTGGACGCATATGTGAGTGGAGCCTGTAATTTTCAGGCAGCAAAGACTCGGCAGAAGTTGGCAGATATCTTCGACATTAGCGGAGATGGCATTGCGGCAGAAGAACAGCGCCGGCTTGCTCGTGCGACCATTTCATAGAGTTGTTTACCCGCCGATACCTTGAAATTGCTCGCAAGCACAGAGTGCGTTTGGAACAAGAATTCAAGGATTGATAATCGTTCAAAACTTGCTAGTCTGGGTCGTATGAAGTCTTTAGTCGACCAATTAAAGCCGATTGCGCTATTTCGCGGATTAAGTGATGAGGAACTTCTGTTAATGGCGACCTGTATGAAATCGTCCGAGATTTCGAAAGGACGCGTCTTGTTCCGAATGGGAGAACTCTCAGACGCTGCGTACATCGTTCGCACGGGTGAATTGAGTGCTTATCTTCAAACTGAAAATCAAGTGCAGGAGATTGTGAAGTTTGGCGCTGGGAGTGTCTTCGGTGAATTATGTCTTGTTAAGGAGGGCGCTCGCGCGCTAACGATTAGAGCAAATGCAGACACTGAACTTTGGCGAATCGATCGGGGAGGATTCAGTGAGTTGCGAACTCGCAAAGCGTCAGCAGCCTATAAGTTAATTCGAAACATTTGCGTGACGGCGTGCGATCGACTGCGGACAACGAATCAGTTCATTGAAGTTGAGGTTCAGCAGGGGGCCCATTTCGTTCAGTGGACCGGTGCTCAGCCCAAGAGTCTTTCGAATCTTAAGCAAAAAATTAAGTCGCTATTCAGCAAAGCGTAATGTGGATTGATGGTTTCACTGAGTAAATATACTTTTTTTCATAGTTTCGATTCTCGAGAATTAGGGTTGCTTGAGTCTGTCATGCAGGAAAAGCATCTTGCGTCGGGGGCCTACCT
>JBMYRY010000005.1:0-17134 GCA_049602795.1 Bradymonadia bacterium | reverse complement strand
TAATGCTCAATACCCCGGCAGCCAAAGCTAAGCTGAGGGCCGGCGACAGAATTCTCGAGATCGACAAGGACACCACTCAAAATTTGAGTCTCGATGAGGCGGCTGAACTTCTACGGGGGCCGATGGATAGTCTTGTTCGACTCAAAATTCAGCAGGAACGCGATGGAAAAATCCGAGTTGTAAAATTAAGGCGGTCCAAAATCAGCGTCAGTAGTGTCTCCGGTCGAAAACTGAAAGATGAGATCGGGTATTTGAAAATTGATCACTTCCAGGAACAAACCATTATCGAAGTCACTGAAAAGCTGCACCTCTGGAAAGATAACTTACGGGGATTGATCATCGACCTTCGCCAAAATCCGGGCGGATTACTCGAACAAGCAATCTCCATCTCCGATCTTTTCTTATCCGAGGGTAAGATTGTGACGACCGTTGGGTATCAAAAAGAGCCCACTCAAGTACACGAAGCAACATTCGACACCATCGACAAGAAGACCGACATCGTGGTCTTAGTGAACGAACAGAGCGCCTCTGCCAGCGAAATTCTTGCAGCAGCACTTCAATCGAACAAACGAGCGCATGTCTTTGGTCGACCCACCTACGGTAAAGGCTCTGTACAGGTCCTCTTCGAATTTCCGAACAAATGGGGGCTAAAGCTTACGGTCGCCCAGTATCTCACCCCTAACGATGCTTCCATTCAAGATATTGGGGTTCAGCCAGACGTTTGGCTCAAAGGCTTTTCTCCAACTGCGATTGAAGTACGACATGAAACAGATAGCCTAAACAAAAGAAAACCGAATCATCTAAAACTCCAACTCAGCTATCTCAGTTCAAAAGACCCCAAGGACCGCGAAATTAAGGATCCTGAGATTGAGATCGCCAGACAATTCCTGGTGCGTAAGACGAACCGAAGTCAGCAAACTCAAGCATTCCACCTCAACAGAGTCATTGAGACAATGCGTCCTCAATACACTCGAGATTTAGAGCAGGCATTCAACGTGTCAAACCTTCATTGGTATGAACCAAGATGTACGCCGAAAGCGTCGGTCTCAGTAGATCTTGATGTCGATCGGCAAACGGGTGTTCAGTCGATTGAAAGCTGGCAGCCCTCCATCTCCATCTCAAATGCCTCACAGGAGAAGCTTGGCGCAATGTACTTGTCGATTCGTTCAGGTGACGTCAGTAAGCGCCTCAATATTGGGGGGCTCGCCGGTGGTCAAAGAGTGACAGTCAAGCCAGACAGCCCCGTCAAGCTATTCTCTCAAAACGGTCAATGCCTGATTAATATTGCCATTGAAGATGGATGCGGCAACGTGATGGAACGCCAGGACTTGCTACTACGTTGTCCGTCTGAGCCCACCATCGCCAGTCGTTCAAACTTAATCTTCAATGACAGACAGAGCGGCAATGGCAATGGCATTCTTGAGTTCGGTGAAAAAGGTCGTCTCCATTTGAGGGTTCTACCAAACCAACGACGCGCTCCCGGCAAAGTGTCTGCGAGTTTGGCGTTGCTAGGCGAACCACGTCAACGCCTCGTTCGACTTATCAATGGTCATTCGGAAAAACACCTCGAAAGGAGCGCCCCCGTTGCCAAACACGAGGCCCCGATGGTCTTCGATTTTGAAATTGAGGCCAAGAAAATGAATACGGTAGCTCGTTCTCGCCCGCAGAAGCTTCTTCTCGAAATCAAGGATGAGCACGGACAACATTTGGTCTACAAGACCGTAGTCCTAACTCTCTATCCACCAGAACCTCAAACTCATCTAGGTCAATTTCAGGATCGAGTGAGATCCAGCTCATCGCTCTCTGTTCGAGACAACGCTGCGTTACGATTTCAGCCAGACGACAAAAGTGAGGTCGTGGCGCAAGCAACAGGTACATTAACTGCGATCGGGAGACGAGGAGATTGGTTGTTAGTTGAGTTACCGTCTGGCTTTGCTTGGCTTAACCAATCAGACCGCCGCATTCTAGACGCACCAGCGAAAACCGACCAACATTTACCGCCGTTCAAACTGCGCTTTAATCGAGGCGGAGAAATCAACTTTGAACAGCGTTCATTGGTCACTACGAACGCGTCTTTCCTGCTGAGGGGCGCCTTTAGCGGCGTAGACCTCAAAGATTACCGTTTCTTTCACAATGGGAAAAAGACCGTATATGCCGCAATCAATGAACCAAGTGTAATTGGGCATCCGTTCGAGACGCGATTTGAATTGAAACCAGGGGTAAACCGACTCGATGCTGTTCTACGTTCAAAATCGGGATACGAAACATCGCGCACCTTCTACGTCACTCGACAAGAGGCAACGCGATGAATCCGAGTCTATTAGGCGCCATTTGCTGCGCCTTGGGCGTCGCCTGTGGTGCCTTCGGTACTCATGCGCTTGAGGACAGGCTCGCCTCTACCCAGATTGAATGGTGGTCCACGGCAACGGATTATCTTTGGTATAACGGGTTGGGATTATTAGCCCTCGGTGCCCACACGCATGCTCAGACGCCACTGTTCAAAGTGTCTCGAATCCTATTCATTGGGCTCGTCATGTTCTGTGGTAGCCTCTACGTCTACGCAATCACGGGTTATCGGTTCTTCGGTATGATTACACCTATTGGTGGGATGATGCTTCTGGTAGCCTGGACGAGAGCCTGTTGGTATTTTGCGACTCAGAAGGATTCTAAGACAAGAGAGGAACATTAGTCTTGAACATCACCCATCGGGAAACATTTTCTATTTTGAATCTCAAAATTGAACGCATCCATTTCGATTCGGGTATGACACTTTTATTACAACCGGGCGGACGCTCCGACGTGTGCAGCGTTCAAAGTTGGCTTCCAACAGGCAGCATGCATGACCCAATCGGTCAAAGTGGACTCGCGCATTTTTTTGAACACCTTATGTTCACCGGAACAGCAAAGCACCCCGAAGGTAAACTCGATGAATGGGTCGAAGAAAATGGGGGCCAACTCAATGCGGCTACTTGGCTCGACTGGACATACTACCATGCAGAACTCCCCACGGAAGCAATCTTTGGCTATCTGGAACGCGAAGCTGACCGCTTTGAAAGGCTGAGCTTAGAGCCAACGCGACTCGAACGCGAGAGACTGGTCGTCCTCAATGAACGTCGAGAACAAGTTGAGAGTGAGCCAGAGGCATTTTTGAGTGAAAAATTGTGGGCTTCAGCACTAGGGGAACATGTTTACGGTCGACCTACCATCGGCACGACAGACGAGATTAAGGCTCTTTCATCCGAAGATTGCGCCGCTTTCTATCACCGGGTCTACAGACCACAGAACCTTACGCTTGCCATCAGCGGTAGGTTTGATAGTCATGCACTGATCGAACACATTAGACATGTGTTTTCGCAAAAGAGTGACAACACTCATGTAATCACCGCCCCCCACCCTACCGGACTCCATTACGCGCCAGGGTTTCACGGTGAATACCCTCTATCCATGAGGGGCGAGAAGCTATATTTGGGCATGCCCGCCCCTGCCTTGCAAAGCGAGGATTTTGCTGCACTTGAGATCGCGCACCATACGATCATGGAAGGCGAAGCCGGCCGAATCCAACGCCAGTTGATCAACGAAGACGAACTAGTCACCTATGCCTCAGGTTTTCTACCGAGCCTTCGTCATCCGAGTCTGTACGAAATGGGCTTCGAACTTCGGCGCGGTGTGAAGGCAGAAACTGTTCTTGAGCGAGTCCACGCCCAATTTGAGATACTTAATGCGAACGGGATTACCGAAAAGGAGCTTGAGCGTGCTCGAAACCGAATTGAGTTGGATGTCCTAGAAGGTCTCCAAACCGTTGAACAGAAAGCGCATTCAATTGGATTTTGGGAAACGGTCACCGGTGACTGCAAAGAGTCTGAAGCGCGACTCAATCAATATCAAACCCTTGACGTACAGACAGTCAATCAATGTATTCGGTCATGGTGGGCACCTAGCCAATTAAGTTGGACGATCGGACGCTGCCAAGATGATTAAGTTGCCGGCAAAAGTATGTGTCGAAGATAATGCCACGCCCCTTGCTCGAATCGTCTTTCATTTTATGGGCGGTTCAAGTGAGGATCCACATGGTAAAGAGGGCCTTACGAGTCTGACCAACCGTCTAATTCTTCGAGGAACAGAGACACTCTGTCGCGCACAGTACGAAGATCAGTTAGAGCAACTCGGGGTAAATTTAGTCCCTACCTGTAGTGCAAGCAGCCTCAGTATTGGCGGGAGTCTACACAAACGACATGCCGCTCAATGGTTCGAGCTTTTGAAAGGCGCATTAACGAGACCCGCTTTTGCTCACGACGAAGTGGAGAGAGGAAAACGGGAAATGCTCGCTGAATTTGACGCGATATTCGATGAAGATGCGAGCCTAGGTCGCTATATTCTAGACAAAGCATTGTTCAAAGACACGCCCTACGGGCGGTCTGGATTAGGCACGCCCGATTCTCTTGAGCGAATCCAACGCGACGACCTAATTGAGCACCATCGAAAAGCTTATGCCCAACATCGATTATTGGTCGGATGTGCTGGGGATGTTGGCGGTGATCCGATTCAAGGACCTTTAAAGGAGCTAATCAACTGTTTACCTCATGGGCACACGCCCCAATTACCGATCCTCCCATTGAAGACAAGACATACGAAAGTTATCATTATCGACAAACCAGACCGGTCTCAATGCCAAATATTTACAGGCCAACTCGTGTCAGGTGCACGAGACGGTCAGATGTTGCCATTCCAATTTGGTGCACTTACTCTCGGCGGCAATTTCAGTTCAAGACTCGTTCAAAAATTACGAATTGAACGCGGGCTGAGTTATGGAGCGTATGCCTGGCTTCGAACCGATCAGACCGTCAGTGCCTTATTCACCCATGCCGATGTAGCGCATGACTCAGTTGGAGAAGGCTTGTCCGTTCTGCTCAACGCGCAAGACGAACTAGAACAAGAAGGTGTCTCGGACGCTGAGTTTGAGTTCGGCAAACGACATATACTCAAGGGCATGGCATTTGGATTGGAGACGGCATCAATGGAGGTCGCACAAAAGATCAGACTCGGTTTGCTTGGACGCAACATTAAGGATTTCGAAAAGAGAGTCTCCATGATTGAGAGCCTAGAACAGTCAGCAGTACAAGACGCCATGAAATCACTGTCACTGAAAGGTAAACGAGTTATCGTATTGGTTTGCACCTACGACGAGACTACACAACGCCAATTGGCACCCGTTATTGAGCCTTTTGAAGTGGATGTCATAGACGGTCGATGACTCATTCCGTCCGCATCTCAGATACAAGCCGTTGTGCTTGTTCGACCAGCTCAACAGAGAACGTCTCAGTAGGCCTCGACAATTTCGATTCAACGTCTCTCAACGGAGACGTTAAACCTGTGCCAAGCCAATTAGCCAATCCAAGATACTGAGCCAGCGGCGGCACTTGATGCCCTTCATATCCAAAAGGCAAACCCGACCCATCAATACGTTCTCTATAAAGCAGAAGCATCTCATAGACGACCGGGTCAACGGGATAGTGCCTCGCAAGAATGCTCAACGTCACCGAAGGGTAAGTATGCGGTAGGTCTTTAATTGAGGGGTCAACAAGCACGTCTAATTCGTGGACGAGCGCAGCAAACGTACCTGATCGCACGGTGTCCTCGTGCATCTTACTGTCCGTTAAAATCATCGCCATAAACCATGCGATACCTAGCTGCCTCCTGACCCAGGGGTGAGCAGACTGCACTGAGGGGCAAGCAATCACAGCAGACAGGGGTACTCGGTGTTGATGATGCACAATCTGAAGCGTTGCTCGCCAAAGACTTTCTATGGACGCACTATCGATGTTGTTAAAGACAATCTGACTAAGTCGCGAAACCACAAAAGCGGGCAGACACTCCTGTCGTCCGTCAATCACATTAAATTCAATATAATCAGCCAGAGCTCGGCATTGCTCCGCGCGGACAAGAACAGCAGTGTGAGTCTTCTCAAGATCTTCAAGTAGGCGAGCGGTGACGGGTTCTCCCGATTCAAGTACTCTAGATAAGGTGGTCGTATTTCTAACAAAGAGTTGGACGGGAAGAACATCTCCTGGCCATAGAGACTTCAAATCCAGAGCGATAAATTCCTGCATCAATCGATGAGTTCTTCTTCTTGTTCATCATACAAAGCCGCATACTGGCGTTCAATCTCGTGAGCGAACTCCACAACGACGCCTTCATCCAAGACTTCATCTGGTTCGCCTTTCTCACGAATGACCCATCGGATCAGATATTCTAGTAATCCAGAGCTCACATAGAGTCCCATGAGGCTCACAATGGCGATAGCTGGGTCAACCACGAGTGCACATGCAATCAGAGCACCACACAAACTAAGCAATCCGATGACCATCAGTGGCGTAAACTTTGTACGTTTGAACGTCCGAAACTTTACATTTGAAATCATTAAGAGGCTTAACGTGATGACCAGCCACAAGACCCATTGATCGGTTTGAACCGGTTTATATTCTAATCTTATGGTCGTCATGATGGCAGCTACCAGCCCACCCGCCGCAGCGGGAATTGGCAACCCCAGGAAAAAATCACTCGCACCCGCCCCTACACTTGCCATGACGTTAAAACGTGCCAACCGAATTGTCCCGCATGCGCAAAACATAAAGCACACAAACAGTCCTGTAGACCCGAATTGATTGAGTCCCCAATACCAGACCAAGAGGCTAGGGGCTGCACCGAAAGATACGACATCGGCAAGGGAGTCCATCTGAACTCCAAACTCCGACTGTGTCTTCGTCAATCGAGCGACGCGCCCGTCAACGGAATCGAACACCATGGAAAAAAGAATACAAATACAGGCCTTCATCAACGTAGCTGGATCGGAAGACGTGCTGTATTGAGCCGCTAGCAACATGGCATAGAAGCCACAAAAGATAGAACTGAGCGTAAAGAGATTCGGGAGAATGAAGAGCGCTTTTCGCAAATCGAATCGAAATCGTTTTCTCACAGATCCCCCAGAGGACTCAAATTATCATGAATCGACCGCTCTCTGATTTCGCAGTCACGCCAACGCTAATCTTGACACATGTGCCTCGCAGCACCTAATGTGCATCGTATAGCACCAAATGCTACGAAACGAGCATTCTATTTAGGATTAGATCGATGATTTTTAGATTCCAACATGCTAGCGCAGCGATCTTGGCGATATCTGTCTGTCTTGCTTCTTCTAGTTTTGCCCTCGACAATGATCCTGCAATCTACCGCCTTTGTAGAACGTGTACGGTCGAAAATGACCAGTTAAAGGTGAGTGCAGAAGCCCAAGCAAATTATCGAGACCTGGTACGCGAATACGGTGTTGCATTTGGACCTCAATTAAGTTCTCCGGCAAAGACGCTGGGCATTAATGGATTCCAGTTCGATGTTCAGTTCGCGATTACCTCCATCAATAATCAAGGACAGTACTGGCAGGAAGGTGTGGAAGACGAGCGACCAGAGAGTCAGCTGATGGTCACCCGAATCGGTCTTCGAAAAGGGCTAGCTGCCAGTTTGGAGTTTGGCTCCGACGTCGCGTACCTCGTAAATTCAGAGATGTGGAGCCTAGGTGGGTTTATCAAATGGTCTCCGCACGAAATGATGGACGATTTCCCAGTAGACCTTGCCGTTCGAGGCTCTCTCTCGAAGACAGTTGGCTCTCCGCAGTTACAGGTAACGATGACAGGCTTGGATGTGGTCCTTGGTAAAACATTTGGGGTTGGTGGCGTCGTCAACCTTTCACCCTACGTTGGATACTCTCCGCTTTGGGTCTCCGGGAGTTCCGGCATTCTGGATGCCAATCCTGGAATTCCCAACGACATCAACGCCCAGTCAAAGGGAGAATTCGTATTTGCCACGGAGACTATTCTGGTGCAACGCGTCGCCTTCGGAATGCGCCTGGTCACGGGACTGTTCACCCTCACGCCCGAGTTTGTACTCGCTGAGAAGCAGCAAACTGTCAATGTCAACCTAGGGTTAAATTTCTAGCCCTTGAGTTCAGAGTCTTCATCGACAGATGGAGTTGACTCTCCCTGCTCAAACTTCTTTAATCGAGCCGCTAGACGATTGATTTGTCCTTGAAGTTGTTCGAGTTGTTCATGGACGGCCCGAAAGTCCTCAACATATGTGGAAATGACTTTCAAACGATCTTCGAATCGTCGTTGAGTGTCTTCGAGTACTTGCGTCTGTTCCGAAATCCAATTCTGGAATGAATCCCGAGTTTCACTGGCCCGTTCCTCACCGGACTTCAGAAGGCGATTAACGGAATCGCCAAAGGATTGCCGGATATTAGACACTGGCTCCGCAATCTGTTTTCGAACTTGCTCACTCGTGTTTCTAAAGACGTCCTTCAGACCTTCAATAGGTGGTGCACCAGGTCGCTTTCTGCGGTCATCGACAAATACCTGAGCCAAGGTTATTTCAGTAATGTCCTCGCCAGATGCCTTATCAACAATCTGAACCAACTCACCGGCTTCAATTAATTGTGCGATTTGAGCGAGAGTGATGTACTGGCTATCTCGCGTATTATAAAGCTTCCGATTGGCATAACGCTTAATAATGATCGAAGCGTCAGGTTGTGTCATAGCGCCCTCGTTCCTTGATTGGGTGTAGGTTTAATCCTCCCCCGAGCCCTTTGTCAAACGATTCAAAGGGTTAATATTTTGGAACCGTAAAGGTTTCGTAACACAGAACTAGCATTGAATGGGGGCCTGATCTACACTCTCGACTATGGGCGATGACAAAGACAAAATTGACGAATCCCCGGCTACCGAACAAGACGTAGCGGTAGAAGAATCAGAGCCACAAGGCTTTGAAGATGAACTATTCACATCTGCTGAGTATAACTTCCGGCACCTAACAGATCGCCCAGAACCTGGACCTGTCGAAGCGAAGGAAAATTCGGAACCACCAGTTGTCGCTCAATCCTCTCCTCAACAAGACACAAACACACCGCCGTCGAATGACTCAGCTTGGACAGAAGCAGATACCTCTGCCCCCCCAGCGATCTTACCTCCGGTGCAAGTGAGTACGCCCCCCGGAGCTGCGACGGAAGAGCAGACAACCGCACCAGCAACCAGCTCTTCGGACGAGACAAGTTCCGCTGAGACGGCAGCAATGGACGCTGAGTCTACCGAAAATGAGGCGAAAGCAGAACTGCCCGGCAAAGATACCCAATCTGTGGTTATCGACATGGGACAACTTAACGAAGACGCCGAGCGGAAAGCTGAGGAGCGCGCAGCACAGCGGGCAGCCTTTGCACCGCTTGAAAGTAGTGGTGCCATGGAGCGCATCACCTTTTCAAATCTAGCAGCATTGAATTTTCCTAATGAAGACGAAGAATCAGAAGATTCGGAAGATGGGAGCACTGTCAATTTACACCGCCAGGACTTTGCGATGCCCACCCAATCAACAGCCGATACATCGTTCGATGTTGAAAATCAGACCTTCGATGCGGATGACCATCCCGAACAAACGCTTCGTCGTCCAGGTCGCTGGCTATTTCTTGTCATCTTGGCGGTCGTCATCTGCGTTGTCTCAGCACTTGGCTATGCCGTTTGGAACTTAGGCGAACATCGCATGTTGCTGACCAAGAAACCGATCGAAGCCATCGAAATGGGGTTAGGACTACGCGAATTCCCAAGACCCATCGTCGTTCCACCGCCTCCGCCGCCCCAAGTCAACAAGATCACAGGTCGCTTGGAGATAGAAAACGTTCAACTCGACTGGGCAAACGACAAACAATCGGTAATGGTATCCGGACGTCTAAAGAATGGGAGCAATGTTGACCACGAACGCATCGAACTTACAGTGCAGCTATTCGACGAGCTTCGAAAATCGCTGATCGTTAAGAAAATTAAATGCTGCCGAATTGAATCCTTACAAACCGACAGTACGAAAAAAGAAGCAACCGACGCGTTGCCTACAACGCCTAGTGAAACAAAGGTTCCGCCGTTTCACGTCATAAAATCGGGCACTGAGAAACCATTCTCTGCATCGATCAAAATCAAGAAACCGAGACGGGGTGAAGTCTCGGTGAAAGCATCCGTATCCTACTCTGAAATTATAGAGTGAAGTGATGAATCGGTGAGCAAAGCTTCGTTGGACAATCGACTCAAGAGTCTACGGGTTGTGGATGACTATGCAATGCGTGGTGCCCTTTTTGACGAAATCTTCGACTCGTTTAGTCCGACCAATCTTTACAGATTCTGCCAACGGCTTGATCGTGGTCTGACTCAACAAACAGTAAACGCACGTTCAATTGTACATAGTCTGTTTGTTCATTGGCTGGAGACCGCTGCACAATGGCAAAACAAGTTCGATGACCTACCGAGCACACCACTCGTGGCCCAACTCAGGCTTATGTCACGCCACGGTGCGACAGATGCCTGGAAAATCTTTGATCCCAACGATTACGTATTTCCGGACGATCGCCGGCTAACTCTTGGCGAACGACGAGCAAGAGCTCGCATTCCAGACCCTGATTTACTTGAGCATTTTCTCTATGACCCAGACAGAATCGTCGCACGACACCTTCTGCGCAACTCACGAATCACTCATGACCATGTCATTCGAATGGCGTGTAGAAGACCCACCACAATCGACGCCCTGACGAGCATTTTTGAGTCGCAGAAGTTTGGTCTATCTCGTTCGGTCATGCTCGCTATTCTTCAAAATCCATATGCCCCCTATCGAGTTGCGTTTGCACTTGCCTATTTGCTCTCACAAACAGAACTCGACCAGTTAATGAAGATTGAATCATTGAGCCCAAACCTAAAGGGAATGATTGGCGTGCTCTATCGCAACCGAAATGACGCCTTAAGCCGGCGTTCATCCACGTTCAGAAAGGCGATGGCAAGCGAGGAGGGCTAGGACGCTTGATGGTCCTTAGCGTCCGTATACTGCTCATCGGCCGCAGGCTTCTGATTTTTCGGAATCGCTTTCGTCTCAACGCTAGAAGACTCTGCGACCTGAGTGTCTTTCTCAAACGCTTTTTTGAAATTCTTAATTCCTTTACCAAGACCTTCACCGATCTCGGGAATCTTCTTCGAACCAAATACCACCAGGACGATCATAAAAATGATGACCAACTCCGGCCAACCCGGCATTCCAAGAGCCAATTGGACATCGGCAAAATGCGTGTTCACTACGATTACCTCAACTTCTCAAAACCAAACTAAACATATCACCAGAAGAATCATAATGATGAAAACCATTTCCACTGGACCCGGCATTCCAAGAGCCAACTGTACATCGGCAAAATGCATCTTCACGACGATTACCTCAAGTTATCAAATCTAAATCTACTTTCTGAACTGTAGCGAAAGCGATTCCAAAATGCTTCTGTTTCATCTCACTGCATTCTTTAGTCGACGTCAACTTTGCAGCATTACGCCTGTAGTGCCATGCCGCCATTCGTACCTACGCTTCATCAGTGCTAAATCCGTGAAACGCCGATGCCAGCCACAGGCAACTCTTAGTTGGACTTCACAGCGACTGCGCGAGTGTAACGAATTTCCTAAGAAAATGCATTGTCTTGTACTCGAAAAAAGCACTTATGAGCTTTTGGTCCCTCTAGATGATGATGTTGACCTAGTCACAAACTATCCAACTTTTTCGACCGTCGCGATACATTCTATCGGTGAAACTCGATCGACCAATCCAACCATTCCGCATCTATGACATCACCAAATTAATGTAAGCATCGCGCACAAAGCGAAGTGTTAATGCTGACAATTCGGGAAGAATGAAGAACGCGTTAGGCTTGAATTTTGGGTCTAGTCCTGACACCTTTTAGTGAGCATCTGTGTATGCATCACCTTCAGCTAATACTTGATCCAGAGGCATCTAACTTGTGACCCAGCCCGCCACGATACGCTTACCGATTCTCCTACTCACAATGGTCATTGTCGACGTATTGTGCTTCCAATTGGGATACTACTTTTTCCTAGATGTCACCCAGAATTGGGACCTTGTCGCTCTACTCAAATACTGTCTCAGTATCAGTTGGTCGGTGATGTTTTGGTTCCTTTGGGCTTTGATTGGCTCGGGGCTGAAGAATCCTCGGTTCTACATCTATGGTACAAGCATACTCTTGACGCTAAGCCTCGCTATCTCTTTGTATTTCAAAGCAGAGTTCTTCCATCTACCCAATATCAACACCTATCTCTTTGCCCTTGATGAACCCCTAAACACGGTCATTCTCATGAAGGACAAGGCGATGCAGTTGAGTTCTCTTCTGATGGTCCCGCTGTTCCTCATCTCTCTCAAATTTTGTACGGCGCTCTTATCAAGCTGCATCGTTTGGCGGAATACACGAAGTGTGGCTCTGCGTCGCTATGTTTTTGGCGGTCTGCTCGCAGTCTTCTTATCGGTGAGTACGCTATCACTCGGCTGGCATCGTTTTGCCTATCCACTCACATTCGATGCAAATGTAGCCCGAATTTTGTTCCAGCATGCTCTGATGCTAGAGGGCAACACCTCTAATCTTCGGCACCCCACTCGTTTGCCCATCGATACCGCAAACGAGAGCCCCGTCAATGTACTCATCTTGCTCAACGAGTCGCTGCGTGCCGACGCCTTAATCCCAAACCTTAGGTTTACCGATAGCCTTAATCCGTCGCAAAACGCCCCATTTTTCCAAAAGCTTAGTGCAGACTCAAACTTCGTCGTTTTTCCCAAGGGCTATGCCAATAGCAATACCACGAATGTGAGTATACCTAGTCTCCTGACGGGACTCTCACCAGACGCAACCTCAACGGATTTCCATACCCTACCCGTCGCCTGGAATTATGCGAAGGCTGCTCAAAGTCAGACCTTTCTCTTCACGTCACAGGATTGGACATGGGAACATTTCGACCATTTTTTCTTCTCCAGAGACATCGACCACATTTTTCATCGGAAGTCGGCGCCGGATAGCCCACTCGTCAACGACTTAGGCGTCAATGACGCTCTCACGTTAGAACGGTTTAGCGCCCATCTGAAAACCTTGGATCACAACAAACCCTTTTTTGGGTTACTCCAATACAACAATACGCACGCGCCGTTCTATGGTGGTGAAGAAAGCCTCAAGCTAGAAGCATTTTCAAAGACACGCTATCTCGAGGCTGTGAAAATGGTAGACGAGCTCATCTATAGCGCTATTGAAGCAGTCAAGAACACAGCGTCAACCCGACCAACGCTCGTCTTTATCACGTCGGATCATGGTGAAGGATTGAAATACAGAAAGATTGGACGGCATGACAATTTCTTTGAAGAAATGGTGCGCGTACCCTTTGCAGTCTACGTTGCACCAGGAAAAAGTGTGGCTCACGCCGAGATGCTCACCACGCAACTGAAACGCACCGCCCAAGAACCCGTTCAAAACACAGATATTGTGCCTAGTCTGCTCAGCCTGTGGAATCTCCCAAAGGACGACCGATTGACTGGGCTTTCATTGCTCCAACCACTCCCCAGAGAACGACTCATCAAGGGCATGGGTACATGTGAAATCCGTAAATGGAGCCCCGAAGGTTTTTTTCTTCGCTATGAACGTTACAAACTTGTCGTGGCTCAGAATCGGACCGCGAAGGTATTTGACCTCAGCCTTGACGAACGGGAACTCGAGGAGGTGCGACTCGACTCGAAATCCAAGGCATATATAATTTTTACAGACACCATTAGAGAGTCCCAAGCCCTCACCAATATTTGTCAACGTATCGGCTTGGAAAGTTGCATAGTGCCTACTGATGAATCTCAAGCGCTTAAGAACGATGAATAAATCTTGATACTTGGCGAGTCCTCCAGCTTCTCATACGCTTAAACTCGTCATGTTCACCTGGAAATTGACAGTAACTCGTCAGTTGGGCGTTCTTCGTGGGGGTGCTTGTAGACGTCTTTCACTGCTTTTTGGTCTACTCAGCCTTTTCAATTTTCTTCACGCCTTTGGAAGCAGGAATGGAACCCAACTCGGGCTGAATGTCTAGAATCCGATCACCCTCAACGACCGCACTTAATCCTTCTCCCCCCTGCCGGACGCGACCGACTAGATTCACCATACCATAAAGGTCCGGGCGGTCCTGACGGGTGATCAGAAGTCGACTTGTCGCGGTGTCTCGACCCGAACGGTCCAAAATCACCGAACCTGCCAAGACTTCCTCCGGACTCCTTTCATCCGGAACATTTCGTCCCTTACCATCCCACCCCAAACCACTGGGGTCTCCTACGATCAGATCACCATCACGACGAATGGTCACCGACTGGCCGTCAAAGAATTTTTGTCCAGCTAATGACACAAGCTTCTTCGTTGCGAGTACTGCCCACTCAGGCTTCAATTCAATATCAAAAGTACCTTTGGTGGTGCGTACTTTGAACCGGGTAAAAGGAGGCGGTACAATCAAAGATGAATCAATCTTTTCCGCACCAAGAATCGCTGCGGGAGGTGGCTCAAAACTACGTCGTCCCAATTGCATCGTTTCCAATCGATCAATATGATTATGGCGCAATCTCTTTTGCTCGATTGCTGCTAAGCCAATGATTGCGGCCTCACGAATCCCTGTATGCGGGTCTTCACGGTGACGTGAGAATAAGATCTCGGCCGTCTCGTACGACAATCGTCCGAGGGCAGTAATAATGGCTTCGACAACGCTGAACTCACGTTGAGCGAGAGTCCGCCGATAGGTGCTGACAAGTTCAGCCTCAAGCCCTTCCACCTGACTTCGACCAATAATTTTTGCTGCAATGCCCGCGACAGCTGGGACTTCTGAAGCTAAGGCCTGCTCAAGTAAAGTCTTCAGAAAGTCAGGATCCTGGCCTTCCGCAAGTTCTAACGTGAGAATCTGTGCTCGTGGCGCAAGTGTCTTGAAACCTCGTGCGAACCATCTTGCCCTGTTCTTCAAGGGCCAGTTCATCACCGATTTGACCATCCACATGTCACGTAAGGGCTGACCATAATCAGTCGCACCACACCGCTTAACATATTTCACGCGTTCCAAATGTCGGTCCATTAGTGCCGCAGCAGCACAATGAAGGTGGGACAGACTCAACCCCAACGCGCCGGTGGCATCATTGACACTGACTCCGTCTAATTCAATCGCGTTATATACATTTTCACCAGCCTTCTTGAGTTCTTTATTCTTCGCCATGCCGATAGAGATTTCGATGGGCCTAATTACCCCATAGAAGTTGGCTGTCTCTAAGGGAATACTCGCATCTTTAATGCCTGCTAAATTCCCTTCTATCTGACCAATGAGCTTCGATACATTTTCGCCATCAGCATAAGCGCTCGACAACGCGACCTGAGTACTCCACATGGGTTGAGTAACGGCGGGGACGTTAAAAAACGCCGCCGACATTTTGAGTTTGGAGTGACTCAACAAGCATTCATTCACGACCGAAACAACCGTTTGTTGACCGCATAAAGCCCCCAGTTCGGTTTGCCAGGGACCGGATGTGAATGTATTTTCTTGGATGATTCTCAGCACCTCAACCCGGAGCGATTCATGCCCCGTTTTGAACAAATCCACCAATTGACGACCCGACAGTGGAACTGGTTCACCTGTTCTATATTTTGCCCTCTGACGCAACGCTCGAACGAGGTTCAAATGAGATTGTGGCTCTTTGCTTAACAATATTTTCGTTACAAATTCTTCTGATGCGGACTCGGCCGCCAACCCCAGAAGACGGATCCGCCGTGCACGTAGCGCTTCATCGGTAGCGCTGAGAACAGACGACTCCAAAACCGAGGTGTCCAGTTCTTCCAGTTGCAGTAGCGAAAACAAGGCTGCATCCTGGATTGAGGCGTCTTGATCGTTCACTGCGTTTCGCAGAAGACTTGTTGCGGTGGTGACGCCCGCCTGACCCACACCACGAATTGCAGCTAAGCGAATCCGCAGATTCTTGGACTTAAGAAATGACTTCCATACACTTAGCTCTTTGCGCCGTGTCGTCTCCAACAACTTTACTCGCGCCAGTTTGGTCTGAATCCCTTCCGCTTCCTCCGCCCTCAAGGCAGCCCCCCCAGGCATGACACCCGGAAGCAAGAGCACGACTACCGAGAGTGAAGCAAAGAAGCGACCACCAACTTTGAAACGTAAGTTGCGATTCATCTATTGTCCTCCGATTTCTTTTTGGCAGTATACGGTGTTTAGAGGTTTATACCCAAGAAACTGTTCCAATTTATACCGAGAATACGAAGAACAGACCGATGGAAGCGAGTTGATATTCAATTGAGAGATATAGACGCTATATCCATGCTCTACTTGTCCAGTGTTCCGACTCATGATACGCCAGATGTACAGGAGAAGGTAATCTACGCTGGTGATCAAACATGTTTCTTAGATTTATTGGTGGCGAGTTTGAGGGTGGAGAATTCCCCCTAAAACTCAATCGTGAAATCACAATCGGTCGTGGGAGTGAACACGACATGGTCCTCGACGAGGATATGGTCTCCCGAGCTCATGCCCGAATATCAACCTTTGATGGGAAAGTAACACTAGAAGACCTCGGATCCACCAATGGCACACTCGTTAACGGTGAGAAAGTGTCCGTGATCACCCTGAATCCCCGCGATCAAATCCTCATTGGCAACTCTCTTTTAGAGTTCGTGACCGATGGACTCTCAACCGAGGAGTTGATGCCGGTTTCGACTACATCTTCTACTCTGTTGCCCCGGGAAACACTTGTGGCCAATGTCCGCTTTATGGGCGGCAAGGTCGGTGGTACTTCTCTGACCTTTTTTGACCTCTTCACTGATATGATAGATGGCGGGGTCACGGGTACATTTGAAATTGTGCATGGGGCTGAAGGTCGGGGAGAGATCCTTTTCAGCAACGGAGAAATTACGGGCGCCACACTCGAAATCGCAGCTAAAACACCTCTCACACTGCCCACGCGGAAAGCCTGTCTACGAATGCTTCTTTGGGACGTCGGCAAATACAATTTTCAGCCAGGTGAAGTCATATCTGACGTTCAAGAACCTCTCGATGGCAGAGTCTTGCTCAAGCAAGGGAGAGAGGAGCAACAGTCATTTGCAAAGTATGCCGCGTACTTACCCGCACCAGAGTCCAAACTTACCCTGACTACACCGCTTAAACCAAAATTAAGCGCACTTTCAGCCGAGGTACTCGATACGCTTCAAAACATCATCAATAAGAAATTC
>JBMYRY010000004.1:0-17742 GCA_049602795.1 Bradymonadia bacterium | reverse complement strand
TGAACACAACGCCCGTAGGCATTGACCCTGAACATTGCCCAGAATACCTGCTGAGTGCCGCTCGTAGTGAATGGGACCGCGTGCTTGACTTGAGTGAGCAGCACGGCATTCGAAATGCTCAGGTGACGGTCATTGCACCAACGGGTACTATTGGCTTGGTTATGGACTGCGATACGACTGGTGTTGAGCCAGACTTTGCATTGGTCAAGTTCAAAAAGCTTGCCGGTGGTGGTTACTTTAAGATCATCAATCAGTCCGTGCCCTTTGCGCTTAAGAACCTTGGCTATTCCGAAACTCAAGCCCAAGAGATCGTTGACTACTGTAAGGGACGCGCAACGCTTGAAGGGTGTCCTCACATTGACCCAGAGCGATTGAAGGACCATGGGTTCGATCAGGCGAGCATTGAAAAGATTGAAGGACTTCTCGCGGGTGCGTTCGACCTATCCATGGTCTTCAATCGATTCACGTTTGGCGATGAGTTCATCTTGAACAAGTTGGGCGTGCCCTCTACGACTCTAAACCGTCCAGAGTTTGATCTGTTGTCGGCTATTGGATTGACTCGTAAGGAGATCGCCGAGGCGAATGACTACGTCTGTGGCACGATGACGCTTGAAGGTGCGCCTCATATTAAGGACTCGCACCTCCCGGTTTTCGATTGCGCAAATAAGTGCGGTAAGAACGGGAAGCGATTCATCCGCTATGAGGCTCATATTGAAATGATGGCTTCGGTTCAGCCATTTATCAGCGGTGCGATCAGTAAAACCATCAATATGCCTGCAGAAGCCAGTGTCGAGGACGTACAAAGTGCGTACCTCCTCAGTTGGAAGCGGGGATTGAAGGCTAACGCACTTTACCGTGACGGCAGCAAGTTGTCGCAGCCTCTGTCGGCAACCGTTTTCGATTTCGCCGATGATGAGGAGAACCTCGAAGACGCGACTCAGCTTGATTTACCAGTCACCGTTGATCAGCCTGCGGCCGCAGCTCAGCAGATTGCTGAGCGCGTTGTGGTTCGCTATTTGGCTCGACGTAGAAAACTGCCAGCCCGCCGACGTGGTTATACGCAGAAGGCGGCTGTAGGTGGACACAAGGTATATCTCCGAACGGGCGAGTATCAAGATGGCACCATCGGTGAGGTTTTCATCGATATGCATAAGGAAGGCGCAGCGTTCCGAAGTTTGATGAACTCCTTCGCGATTGCGGTTTCTCTCGGGCTGCAGTACGGCGTACCGTTGGAAGAGTTCGTTGATGCGTTCATCTTTACGCGCTTTGAGCCAAATGGGATGGTTTCTGGCAATGATCGAATTAAGATGTCGACATCGATTATTGATTATATCTTCCGTGAGTTGGCGGTCACCTACCTAGGTCGAAGTGAACTCGCACAGGTTAGTGAAGAGGACCTACGGGGTGATTCTGTTGCTGATACAGACGACCCAGAATACACAGAGGAAGTTGTCGTTGAGGAGCGAGTTGCTGCAAACGGCGGTTCCGTGGTCTATGGATTTGATCAGCAAAATCAGTCGATGGAGCGACGTCACGACTCTACCGGCTTTAATCGAGGCACATCTGCCCCTCCTGCGGAAGTCAGCATGTCTTCCAACATTCGAGTCATGGATGGTGGCAACTCGGTTAATCAGAGTGTGTCTACAAGCAGTAATTATTCAAGCAGCAGTAGCCGAGCAGTCATGATTGCTCGACAAAAAGGATATGAGGGTGACCCTTGTACAGAATGCGGTGCTTTGACGCTTGTGCGTAATGGTTCTTGCTTAAAGTGCGTTAGTTGCGGCTGTACTACCGGTTGCAGTTAAGAACTGAATCAGCTTGCTGAATTTAACGCCCTCTTTGCGAAGAGGGCGTTTTTTTTATGGTAAGTACGTAGTGAACTTCTCTACCGGTGGCCTGATGATTTCTGGCGTCTGGCTGGGCTGACCCACCCACAACAAGGCAACGATGGTTTCGCTGCCTTCATCAATCCCCAAGATCTTGTAAATTTCCGGTAACCGAGTGATTGCCCCTGTCGACCATTTGGTACCAAAGCCTAGGCTGTGAGCAGCGAGCATGAAGTTTTGAATGGCGCATGCCGTCGCAGCATAATCTTCTCGCTCTCTAAACGTGTCACTGCATGTGGTCTGCGTCACAAAGACCATGCCCCCGGGGTCTAGAAATTTAGACCTGAGCTTTTCCTCAATCTCCGGGGTCATGCCAGGTGCTTGGCGCCTCATGTTGATAGCCATTTCGTAGATTTGTTGTCTGGTTTGTTCACCAACCACCACAAAGTGCCACGGCCATGTCAACTTATGATTGGGCGCCTGATGTGCGGCATCGATACACTGGTCAATGACCGTCTGCGGCACGCGAGTCGGTGCATATTTGTGAATAGTGCGGCGTGAATGTATTGCGGTGAGCGTATCCATCAGGCTCTCCATACTCCTGTTTGTTTGTGCAAAGGAGTATGGAGTTAAACCAGTGACGGGTCAATGCCTGCTTAGATCCTCTACGCTGACTTGACGGTCACCTCGATTTCTCGAGGTAGGCTTGCGGTCGTTTTATCCACCGAGAGCGTGAGCACACCATGGTTGAGTGTAGCGCTGAGTTTTTCTGGATCGGCCCCTCGAGGTAATCGCCATTGAAAATTATTTTCCTGAACCGCCTCGTGGACACTTCTCTTCGTCTTCAAGCGGAGCTTTCGACCTTCTATGCTCAAGCCGATGTTGCTTGGCTCAACCCCGGGCACATCGAAGCTTAGAGCGTATCCCGACTCGTTCTCGACCCAAGAGGAGGTCTCCTTTCGCCGCTGAGGGCGTGGTGGTTCGAATACCCAGTCGAAAATAGATGGGTGGCTTTGTAGTGGTCTTTGATATGAAACTAGCATTCTTAATTCCTCATTTCGTTATTCAGTTAATGCAGGAACGTTCCGTTGCAATTAACCGGTGTGCACGAATGAGGATGGTGTCAAGGGACCACGGCTCAGTTTTTTTGAGCCTGTGACCCCAGGCCTATAGGCCTGAGAATTTAGAGTGGGCAGGAAGCATTGATGAGCCGAGCTGGCTCTATGCGATGGTCACGTTCTCATCGAGATAGACGTCCTGAACGGCGTGGAGGAGCTTGATACCTTCGTCCACTGGGCGTTGGAACGCCTTTCGACCCAGGATAAGACCCATACCACCCGCACGCTTGTTGATAATGGCCGTCTCAACTGCATCGGCGAAGTCATTGTCGCCGCTTGCGCCGCCAGAGTTGATCAATCCGATGCGTCCCATGTAGCAATTTGCGACTTGGTAGCGGCAGAGGTCGATTGGATGAGGTGATGATAGTGACTCGTACATTGCAGGATGAGTCTTACCAAAACCAATGGTCTCAAAGCCACCGTTCAACGTCGGCAGCTTCTGCTTAATGATGTCGGCTTTGATGGTGACGCCAAGGTGGTTGGCTTGGCTTGTCATATCGGCGGATGTGTGGAAATCCACGCCATCTTTCTTGAAGTCGCCGTTTCGGGTGTAGCACCACAAAATGGTGTACATGCCGAGTTCGTGAGCCCGCTCGAATGCTTCGGAGACTTCTTGGAGTTGCCGGGTACTGGTTTCACTGCCGAAATAGATGGTTGCACCAACACCGGTGGCACCCATGTCGAAGGCTTGATCGACTCGAGCAAATGGGACCTGGTCATATTTGGTGGGATAGGTCATCAACTCGTTGTGATTAATTTTGACGATGTATGGAATGCGATGCGCGTATTTGCGTGCTGTTGCGGCGAGGACACCGAGCGTAGATGCAACACCGTTACAGCCTGCCTCGATGGCGAGCTCCACAATGTTCATCGGGTCGAAATAACGCGGGTTGGGACCAAAAGATGCACCAGCAGTGTGCTCGATGCCTTGATCGACCGGTAAAATCGATACGTAGCCACTGCCGCCTAAACGACCTGCATCCCAGAGACCCTGGAGGTTTCTTAGGACGGGGTTTGAACGATCCGTGTCCATGAAGATGCGCTCAACGAAGTCCGCTCCGGGCAGGTGAAGTGAATCGCGAGAGATGGTTTCACTGGTATGCTCGAGTAGCTTGCTCGCAGTTTCGGAGCCCAATAATGCTGCGTAATCGGTTGCCATGAGTAAACTTCCTTTCAATTTAAACTCTTCGGACGTGTATCAAAGCTTAGTCACGGGTGCAAACTTTCAATTCAAGAAACTCGACATTTATAGCCTTGCCACATCAGAATCCGTGGTTAAGTTATCCCTGTACAGTCAGGAGATGTATGGATACTCAAACAGGTCACGTCATTGAAGCGACGGAAGTTAATTTTCAAACCGCGGTTGTTGCAAAGAGCATGGAGGTGCCCGTGCTCGTGCAGCTTTTCTCGCCGCGTTCACCTCAATGTCCGCCTCTTACGGTGGTGCTCGAGGCGTTAGCAGCTCAGTACAATGGAGCCTTTATCCTCGCCCGAGTCAATGTGGATGTGTCGCCACAGTTAGCCATGGCTTTCGGGGCTCAAACCGTTCCGATGGGCATAATGATTAAAGAGGGTCGACCCGTTGATGCCTTCCAAGGTGCACAGAGCGAGGCAAACGTGCGCGATTTTATTGCCCGTTTTGTCGAGGCACCGAATGCTGATCCCTTAGTTGCCGGTTTTGAAGCTCTTGAAGACAAAGAGTACGACCGTGCAGCTCAATGTTTTCAACAAGTATTAGAAAGCATTCCAGATAGCGCAGATGCGTTGCTTGGTTTAGCGCGTGTTGCTCTCGCGACGAATCGGCTTGATGAAGTACCAACCATCGTAGATGCCATTCCTCCAGAGCATCCCAAATACGACCAAGGACAACGATTGAAAGCCGTCCTTGCCTTTGCTGAAGATGCGGGTGATCTGAGTCAATTGACCGATGCGGTTCAGACAAATCCTAAGGATGTGGCAGCGTGGTACAGTTTAGGCGCCACGTATGCGGTTGAGCAAAATTTACCTCAAGCCTTTGATGCCTTTCTAAAGGTGGTCATGCTCGATCGTGAGTTTAGGGAGGATGCGGGCCGCAAAAGCCTACTTTCGCTTTTTGAGGTAGCGGGAACGCAGTCACCAGACGTACTCGCCGCTCGCCGAAAGTTGGCTTCTCTACTGTTCTAACGTCCGCATTGGCAGGTGGCGGTTTTTTCGCCAGATCAAATAGCCAATGGTCATCATAGCAAGACTAATGAACTGAGACGTTGAGAGGAACGTAGGGGCCTGAGTAGGCAAGCCGAGTAATACGTTTAGAGGTTCTACGACCCATTCGAAGACAAAACCTCTCTCAAGGTCATCACCTCTAAACAACTCAACGGTTGACCGACCAATGGGGTAGAGAATAAGCCACCAGAAAAATGGCTGCCCGTCCCACGTCTTCCGCTTCTGTATCCATAAAAGTACAAAGAACAGAGCAAACCCGCATAGGCTGTCATAGATTTGGGTTGGGTGGACATGTGCCGAGTGGGTGGCGGTTGCATCAACCAGATGTTGTTTATAGTGCTGGAAGAACACCGACGAGCCTCTAGGAAATTGAATGCCCCAATCCGTGAAGGTCGGACGTCCCCAGCAGCATCCCGCAGACAAACATCCGATTCGACCAAAGAACTGACCGAGTGCCAAGGTTGGGACGATGATGTCGGCTATCGGCAATAATTTGAGCCCTTCCTTTCGTAAGAACCAAACCAAGGTGAGCATACCGCCGATGATACTGCCGTAATATACCAGTCCCCCGTTCCACCATCTAAGAATCCGACCACAGTCTGGTTCGGTGAGAGGGTTATTCGGGTAGGTTTCATTGTAGGCTGCCAAATCGAAACACGCCGCGTAATATTGAGATTCGAAGTCTACAATAATAAAAGTAACTCGAGCGCCGACCAAACCACCTACGACGAGCCACCAGCACATATCAAAAAGCATTGCCCGGTCGTAGCCCTGAGAGACACCTCGGCGAAGAACCATCCAGCCGCCGAGTACGATCCCAAGGGCCATCAGCACAGGGTACCAATGGATGGGATAGTCACCGATTGTGATCAATGTTGGGAACATTTCGCACCTTTCGTGTCGAGCTCATCTCGACGCAGATCAAAACGATGTCGTGATGAGCTCAGCTACCCCGATAGGTGCTGTATCCAAATGGGTTAAGTAATAACGGCACATGATAATGGCTTCTATCGCCGCCAATAGAGAACTCTACCGTCACCTTGGGATAGAAGCTCACGATGTCTCGCTGTTGGAAATATGGCGCGGTTTGGAAAATGAGGCGGTACACTCCACCTGTTTGAAGTGGTTGAGCCCCATGCAGGCCCTTCACGCGACCGTCTGCATCTGTTTTGCCTTCGCCGACAATCGACCACTCTCCGTTGTTTAAGACCTCGCAACATACAGCAATATTGGGGGCGGGTAATCCCACTGCGGTGTCGAGAATATGGGTACTTAGCGTCGCCATCTTTGTTCTCCTTATCAATACTTAGTCATTTTGGTCGTCTAGGACTTTTTGAAGACGTAGCCACGTAATTTTAGCTTGCTCGCCTGCTGCGATTCGGAGCTCTTGATCTCTGTGGTTGTTAAGGCGCGATTCTAGAAGCTGGCACATCTCTTCGGCAGATTTACCTTGAGCGCATACAATGAAGATAAATCCAAATTTCTCGAGATATGCTTTGTTGCCGGCAACGAGTCTGTTCAGGACTGACTCACTCGCACCGTCTATGCCTTTTTGCTCAGACGCCGATAGGGCAGCTGTCTTCGAGAACTTTGCCTTGAGTGCAGCTTTATCTTCGCCAATTTTTGGGTGATGAGTGAATGCTTCGAGCCAGTCGGATTCATCTAAGTTCCACCAGATTGATTCACAGACACCCCGGAGTTGAGCTTCGGAGACGAACGCGGTCATACGTGCGAGTTGTGAGACCCACCGAGTTGAACCGCAACAGGTGGAAAAGAGGTCAGCGCGGGCTTCGTCTGTTTGGCTATTAAGCCACCGCATGCGTTCATCGGTGTGTTCTACGGCATCCACCCATTGCCCATAGAGTCGAAGTCTGGAGATACCGCCATCGGGATAGATCCTAAGCCTGATGTGACTTATTGCTCGGCGGTCGGGCCACTCGATACGATGCACTTGGTCTGGTCCAAGCGGCTGATTGGTAATGATCTCAGTCCACAGTGGCGCGGTTAGGAGTTGCCATGGCTCTGCATCAGGATACAAAATTGAATCAACCGCGCAGGATTGGGGAAAGTTTCCTTTGAAGAATGCGGTATCAATTTCTAAGGCGCTGGGCACACCGAGGTCACCCAATTTAATGATTACCCAATCATCTCCAGGTGGTCGACTTCGCTTTGTTTCCCAGCCGTCTCCCATATTGATCGCTGGCACTTCTTTGAGCAAGTTGTGCATCTCTGAAAAATACATGTCGCTGCATGCAATGGCTTGAGCGCCATTACCTTGAGCGATGAGATTCACTTCACCCTCTGCTTTCTTAAGGTCCGGATCCCCATACAAACGTAAACGAGCGACGCCGCCTGCTGGGAAGATATCAAATTTGAGGTGCGTCACTGTTTGGGGCGTTCGGACAACGACCATGTTACTAGAGCCGCCTTTGAGCGCAGCTGCCCCAGTGAGGTCGGTCCAATCAACTTCAGTCTTCAATTGCGCAAGTGTCGCATTGGGCGCATAGCAGCCCCAAACTCGACCAAAGGCGGGATAATTACCAGTAAAGTGAGCGGTGTTCATATTGATAAGGCGAACTTGACCAATGATACCGAGCTTGACGTATGCGGTGTCATGTCCGGGGGTTCGACGACGTCGAGATTCCCAGCCATCCATCCATTTGCCACGTTCAGTATATCGGTCTGGGTCAAAAATAGCCGCATCCGCTTTCAACAGGTTTGCGCCCGCTGCAAAGAATTCATCAGAACACCACATGACTTCACCGCCGACGTGTTCGGCTGCAAGATCGACCAGGCCCAAGGGGCGAGGTTCCAAATCGGTTATAATCGTCATATCATTTGCCTTGTGAGGTAAATTTCTTCGGGAATATAGCGTAGTTTAGGGTGAATGCGAACCAAAGGCGGACAATATAGCTGTTTGGCTTTATTGACGGTTGAAAGCTTGCAGAACTAGTATGGTCGTGCTCACGACGTAATGACAGAGTTTGGGGGATAACGGGAAATGATGGAATATTCACTCGATTGGTTGGAGCTTGCGGCACGCTGGTTTCACCTAATTGTAGGCGCAGCCTGGATCGGGACCTCCTTCTATTTCAATTGGCTTAACAATAGTATTCGGGCGCCGGAGAGCGATACGCCGGGTGTAAGTGGCATGCTCTGGGCGATTCATGGTGGCGGCTTCTATCAAGTGACCAAGTATAAGGGGGCTCCTGAAAAGCTGCCCACGACTTTGCATTGGTTTAAGTGGGAGGCTTACCTCACTTGGGTCAGTGGTGTTTCGTTGCTTTGTCTGGTGTATTATCTTGGTAGTGACGGCACCTTGCTTCCACAAGATTCGACGTTGACCCCTTTGAGTGGTGCGGGCATTGGTTTGGGGATTTTGGTCGTGGGATGGATTGTGTACGACCAATTGTGCAAATCCCCATTGCGACACCAACCCGTTTTGTTCTCGGTCCTTGGGTTCGCTGGGTTGATCGCTTTGTCATATGGTCTCATGCTCGTCTTTACGCCTCGTGCAGCCTACCTGCACGTCGGTGCTTTAATCGGTACGTGTATGGCCGCAAATGTTTTCTTTGTGATTATTCCTGGTCAGCGGGCAATGGTGGACGATATGTCCGCCGGGCGAGAACCCAATCCAGAAGATGGCGCGGCGGGTGCGCTGAGATCACTTCACAATAATTACCTGACCTTACCAGTCCTGTTCATCATGATAAGCACCCATTATCCGTCTACCTATTCTCATCCCTCGAACTGGTTGATTTTGGCAGCGATCATGGGGATTGGTGCGTTGACTCGACATTGGTTCAATCTACGCGGCAAAGGGCATCAAAACCGGTGGATTCTACCTGTGGCGGCGCTTGGTTTTATTGCCGTGGCCGTCTGCTCCAAGCCGGAGAGCAGCAGTCATGGGACATTAGCTGAAGGAGAAAAGCCCATTGACTTTTACTCCCAAGTTTACCCCATCGTATTGAGTCGATGCACGCCCTGTCATGGTACGAATCACCCCTTATCTCCACCGGGACCGCCAAAGGGCTTAGTCTGGGAAACTTCTGCGAGTATCTTGGCGAATATTAAGGAGATTGAGCGCACTGCACTCACTAAAGATGCAAGCGGAAATTATTACATGCCTTTGGGCAATGTGACCCAGATGACGGAGGCCGAGCGAGATGTCATTCGCAGTTGGATTCGTCAGGGGACTCCAATGGGGAAGGCAAAATGAGTAGAGGCGATTATCCTCGAGATTTAAGGGGGTATGGGCAGACCCCACCCCACCCTCAATGGCCTGGTGATGCCCGAGTGGCAATCCAGTTTGTCGTTAATTATGAGGAAGGGGCTGAGAATTGTATCTTGCATGGGGATCAAGCCAGTGAAGCCTTTCTCTCTGAGATTGTGGGGGCGACGCCATGGCCCAATCAACGGCACTTAAGCATGGAATCCATTTATGAATACGGCTCTCGTGCCGGCTCGTGGCGTTTATTGCGAACCTTCGAGCGGCACCGGGTGCCCTTCACCGTTTTCTGTGTAGGTATGGCACTTGAACGAAACCCTGAGCCCGTGATTGCGATGCGGGATGCGGGCGCCGAAATTGCGTCTCACGGGTATCGCTGGATAGATTATCGAAACGTGACCGAGGCAGTGGAGCGAGAGCATATTAAAGCATCTGTGGATGCTCATTTGACACATTTGGGTGAGAGACCTCTCGGTTTTTATCAGGGACGAACCGGTGAATTTAGTCGCAGCCTTTGCGTTGAAGAAGGTGGTTTCATCTACGATGCCGACTCATACAGTGATGATTTGCCGTATTATGAAACGGTGCATGGTAGACCCCATCTCATTGTACCCTATACGCTAGATACAAATGATATGCGTTTCGCAAGTCTTCAAGGTTTCAACTCTGGAACTCAATTTTTTGACTATCTGAAAGACGCCTTCGATGTGCTCTATGAAGAGGGTAAGACTCAACCCAAGATGTTGTCGATTGGGTTGCACTGCCGACTTGCAGGACGACCTGCTCGGACAGCGGCACTTGCTCGATTTCTTGAGTATGTCAATCAACATGATCAAGTCTGGTGTGCACGCCGAATTGACATTGCTCGACATTGGATGACCCATTTTCCTGCTGATTAAATTCATATGTGTCGTGCAGAGTGGTTAGCTTATAAACAACAGGTGGCTCATCGTACGTATTGCGGTGAATTCTAGAAGACGGTGCTTTAGGAGGTTAGCTCATGGCAAAGGGTCGCGATAAACATCAAGATTACCTGTCCGAATTGAATCTCTTGGGTAAAGCCTTAGCTCGACGGTCCGGCCGAAAATGCGAACTCTCTGAGGTGTCCGGAACCTTGGTTATTCATGACCTAGAGGGTAGTAAGGTCGCTCCGAGCATGGATCATGTTGTCTTGGTCAGTGAATCCATCAAAGCTGCGCTGGATGGCGGTGCGGTTGATGTTGACGCCCTGCGTTGCTTGGAGCATGCCGTGTGGAGTACTGTGATACCCGTTCGGCGAGCGGCGGTTCAACTCTTGGAGCGTATCGATGCGCCTTGGGCGCACGATGCCATTGAGAATGCCCGCACAATGAATGCCACAGATGCATAGCTCTTTGAGCTGAGCATCCAGGTCTTGTCTGAAAAGTGTTGGAGAGAGATATCAAGCGCTCTGATGGTGCTCAAGGTTCAGGGGATCGGACGCGAGTCATATCGCTGTTAAAAATTCATCATTTGATCATCGTTTATGGTGCGTAGACAGACTCCAGTTTTGGGTCATTGAAGATGGCGATTGGAGTAATAATCTTCTCATCAAGGTCCAACTTTTTACCCAGTCTTTCTTTGATTAAGGCGCGAACGGGTGCTGGTTTAAGGTTGAGCTCGGAGACTCGCTGCACCTCCCCAAGAGATACACCGGCGCCACGATGATAAACGTCATAGACAAGCTCTGAGCAGTAAATGGTCGAATCATCCCATTGAAAGAGCCGATCGTACCGTTTTCCTCTTAGTGATTTGCCCACGACTTGCATTTTTTTCAACTGAGCTGCGGTCAAGCCTTTTGTGAGCCTCTTAATCCACACTTCATTGTCTTTACCGCGGCGTACCCAGTCCGCGTACGATGTGAGTCCGACTCGGTTTGCCTTTGGTCTACTTGAGGGTGAAACAGCCTCAAACACGTAGGGCTTGCCCTTCCGCATGACAATCATCCCCATGTGCGTGATATCGCTTCCTGTGGCGAGCCGGATGGCGGTTGATTGCCTAGATTTTGAGCGATGAAACACAATATCACCGTCTCGCAGTTCCGCGTGCCGACACCCGAATGAATATAGGGTGAGGAGACAGAGACTAACGTTGAGCATTCGTCGCACCGTGCCTCCTTGACTATGATTGGTAGACGTATCAATCTAACAGTCATTCGTACATTGGCTCAACCTAGGTGATGGTAGGTATCTGTTTATTTACATGTTCTCTGCTGGTCTTGTGTCAGTCTTTACGATAAATCTTCAGTCTGGTGATCGGGGACTCTGGTATGCTCTCCCTAGGGATTAACGTGAAATGAGACAGGGCTTTATGTGGTGTACTGATCGGACAACGGTGACCGTTTTCTTTCTGGCATGCATGATGTGGGGCTGTGTCGAAGGGCGTGATTCGGGCGAAGTGATGGACCTTCGACAGATGTCGGGGACTGATGATGCTCGTATTGTCGATGGTAAAGATAGCGGTCATCATCGGGATCAATCTCGGATTGACGTTGAGTCTGTGGACGGAGGCACGGTGGTCACTGACATGCAATTGCATGCAGATGCTGTGGTATTCGGTGACGCATCGCTCGATGCTATGCCTCCATTGGTCGATGGGCAGATTGATATGCAGGTGCAACCTACCGATTTCATGCCCCGTCGAGTCGCTGGTTTGCCTCTCATTTATGATTTCTCGGGTGCACCGGCAGCCCATGTCGAGACGCTTGTTCGGCGTGCTTTGGACGGCATGGGGTTGACCGAAGAGACGGGACCCGTAGAGCAAGACCGAGTCTTCATAAACCGGTGGCTCATGGTGTGGATCGATGAAACGGGCTTCTATGGAAAGATGAATGGTTTATGGACTCTAAACGGCTCTGCTTCTACCTTAGACTTTACGCTTTTGGACGGTGTCAGACCTGTGAATAGTCTGGTTGTCGGCGAATTCGGTCGAGGAGGTTGGCCGGCTGGATATAAAGGGTCTGAACACATTGAGTTCCCGAACGCTGTACCCGAGCCTGATGACGACCCTCAATGTGCTCAACCGGGTTCGTTTTGTGCTCAATATAGCTTAAATGAAGCACTGCCATTTACGGATCCAGACATTCCAACGTGGCGGGCCTGCAATCCTGGTGTGCCGCGTTTTTCTGAGCGTTTCGCCCCCGTACAGTTAATCGCAAATGCACGGGGACTCAGGCTGATGTACGAGGGTCCGCTGACCAAAGAAGGCGACTTTGGTGGGAGTGAAACGGGGGCTAATTGTCACGGCGAATTTCTTTTCGAGGATGGTATTAGGCGACGAGTTTACTTGAGAGTCGGCTATGAGCTTCGGGCCGATGACGCCACCATCGACCGACTCTTACAGATTAGAAACCCCTCAACCAACCCACCTTTCTCGGGACCGTTCGGATTTATCGGTGGTTTTGTTTTCTCAAAATTCCCTGCGCCTCACCCGCTCAAGGGATTGCATCGTTATGCGCGTCCCTCCGAACGGGATGTCAGCATCAACTGGGATGGCGTCGAAACGAGGTTGAGTGGTCGGGTTTGGAATCGCTTACCGACGAATACGCCTTCGAGAGACGTGGTTTTGGGGTGGGCGGGTCAAGCGGTGGGATTGAGTCCCGTTGATTATGATGCATTCGGTGCCGCATTCGAAATCAGTAATGACGGCCCCAACGAAAATGGGGATACGGGCTTTTGCCTGTGTGTCGTTCATGGCGGTATTGAGATGGGAGGCGGTTTGAATGTTGGTATCGTTCAAAGCGGGGATATGAGCCCAGTTTCGATTCGACGCTTGAGTATGCAGCGTGGCTCGGCGTTACCGGAACGGCTCAACCGTATCTATGAAGCCGAAAGTGATTTGAATCATGGTTTGGGGAGAGCGGACGAGGATGGCTGGTCAGCTAATGTAAGTGACGAATCTGGACATCTTATCTATGGTCCTTATGCGACTGATTTTGGTGATGGCATCATCGATGTCGTCTTTAGGATGCTGATCGACGTCGTAAATGAAACCGAGGAAGAAGTCGTAACGATTGATGTTTATGATGCGACCACCCAGGAGAGCTTGGTGAGTAGACCGTTGACCAGACGGCAATTTACAGCACCATTTGAGTATCAGGACTTCTTCCTCGAGGCTGACCTTGTTGGGCGAGCGGGTCATCAAATTGAAACCCGGGTGTTTTGGCATGATATCAGTTACGTGCGGGTTGATCGCGTTACTGTGTTAGGCCGTTAGCAGTGTCAGTGGGGTGGCTGATTGACAATATTCTAGCGATAGACTAGCGTGCCTACTCCAAGTTGCTGCTGAGATTGTGGTCACTCTATGCCTTCTAAATCTTCAAGAAAAACTCGGCGCGAAAAGCTTGTGCTGACCAGTAAGCCTTACTATCGGCGAACGGAGGATTGTCCAGCTGATCAGTATCCGCCCAAGCGCGTGAAGCAGTCTCCAACAAAAACGCATACAGGCAAAAGTATTTTGCGGTATCCAGGGGGGAAAACCCGAGCGACTAAATTGATTCTGCCAAGGCTAATAGCACAAGAAGCGAACCGGCTCATTTCTCCTTTCTTTGGGGGGGGAGCTATCGAGTTCGCGTGGGCTGCAGCGAACCCGGAGGGATGGGTCGATGGCGCCGATTTGTACCGCCCCGTTGTTGAGTTTTGGCGATGCGCATTAACAGATCCATCGGAAGTGGCACGTCGAGTACAGAGCTATTACCCCCTCTCAAGAGACGAGTTTTACACACTTCAGAAAAACCTCGGCGCACTGAACGGGTTGGATTTAGCGGCGGCATTCTATGTCCTGAACCGGTCTTCTTTTTCCGGAGCAACGATGAGTGGAGGAATGTCCCCTGGTCACAAACGATTTACCCAAAGTGCCATAGACCGTTTGTCGGCATTCAAAGCGCCCAATGTTCAAGTTGCTTATGATGATGCCTTCGTGGTGCTTGAGCAATGCTTGACGGCTCCGCCTGATGGACATGTGATCTATCTAGACCCACCTTACAAGTTGAATGAAGCTGTCTTGTACGGAGACAAAGGCAATATGCATCGAGGTTTCGATCATGAAAAACTTGCCACACTTTGCAGATCATTATCTGACCGCGGGTGGCGAATTCTACTGTCTTACAACAACGATCCAACGATCAAATCTTTATACGAGGGGTTTCGAATAGAAGATGCGCATTGGGCTTACGGCATGAAGAATGTGTCGGGTACACCCATGGGTGATTCATCGGAAGTCTTGATTTTTTCACCTGCATGGCGGCATTGAATCGGCTTACCTCGGTCCATCGTAATTGAGCAGTCTAATCAACTTAGATGGAACGATTTGTGGTGTTTGAAGCGGTATCGTTGTACCCGTAACCCGTCTACGAGCGAGCGCTAACCTAGGAGATGAAATGATTGATGTTCAGCAATTTAAGCCGGTTCTGTGGGTTACCTTTGCCTATCTTGTTCTGTATTACGCATTCATGATCAACGTGTTGAGAGTAAAGCTCAAGGTCGCCGCATCGAGCAAAGCTCTGGGCGTAAAGTTTGATCGATATCAGAGCACCGATCCCGCCCTTCGTGCAGCGGACCGTGTACAGCTCAATACGTTGGAGCATATGCCACCATTCCTGATCCTTCTATGGTTGGACGCAGCTATGGGCAGCGTGATGGTTGCGAGTCTATTGGGCTGGACCTACGTCGGTTTGCGGGCCCTATACCCGGTTTTTCTCGGCTCTCAATTGAATCGAAATATTCCGAATCGTTTATTGATCAACACATTCGCGTCTTATCTTGTGCTCGCCGCGCTGATGGGGCATATCGTGTACTGTAATTTGTGACTTGGTCGTAATGATCGTGGACCGCTACATTTTGAATTGGTTTTAGCGATTCAAAATCATGACGCGTGTTTTATTGCAGCAGTGTCACCAAAACCTCTGGAAGGCGGCATATAATGACGAACGAAAGTCAATCTGAAACTGCCGGTGATGAAGTAAACGAGACAGAGGCGGCAGAGTCATTATTGGAGCGATATAAAGCATTAGTGGTTGCAGAAGCCGATCCACAAGCGGGCATTGCTGACGCCGATGGTGCGGCATATGCCATGGCACTTCTCGGTTTGCCTCTGATCGCATACAGCTATGATTGGGTGTCAAGCATATGGGCGTATCTCGGGCTGGCGATTGCAGGACCGACTGTAGGCGGTATCGGTCACGGGATCTTATCATCAACTGCTGCGTGGTTTAGGTCGAGTAGGGTTGGGGTGCGTCTCGCCCATCTGATCCCATTCTTGCTTATGGGTTTGGGCATTGGACTCCTTTTCCAGCCATCATGGGTAGGACCAGCATTTGGCATCTTTATGTGTGCTTCATTTTTGATTTCGGATCGAAATTCTTATGTGAATCGTCGTGTAGAGCTGGAGCGATTAGGTCTTGGTCGGTCCTTGACCAAAGAGCTGGTCAGCCTTCCAGTTGCACAACTCGACCCATGGGTGAGAACCCAACTTGAGCAGGCATTTGAGTCAAGAGTACAGTTGCAAAGTACATTGGTGGACACGCTTGATGATGCAGGGATAGACTCCTTCTCTCTTATGCGGGATGTGGACACTGCGATTGCTGAAATGTTGGACCGAGCGATACCGCTATCCGCGATCATCGGTCGAGGGGATGATGCGTCGAAAGATGCTGCGTCGAAAGCCAGAACAGTCTTTGAAGCGATGCTCGCTGCGATCGATGAGGTCTGTGTCGAGTATATGAGTTATGCGAGTTCAAGAGATCACAGCAAACTTGATATCCTGAAGAACAGAATTGCTGATTTGACTCATACTGAACATGCGTATGATGAGATTGAATCTTATCTGAACGCTAAACCTTGACCATGATTGACTATGCCTGGGGACAATCTCCATTGAATGAATTCGTAATCGGAGGGGTCTTGGATGGTACAAAATGTGTGAGTGTTGAATGACGTATTTCATTCTATTTTTGGTCAGCATTATTTCACCGGTGCTTGGTTTGGCTGAGCCGCTGTGTTTACTCAGTGCGCTATCGAGTCCTGAGGCATGGCCACTGATTGCTCTAGTGGTTGCCGCCGGACAAACGACCGGCTTCGCGTTGCTGTACTTTTTTGGTGATGGGCTCTTGAAGTTCATGCCTAAGCTAAAAGCGAAATTCGACGCGTTCGACCTTGAATCCTACACCATGGGCGCTCGTTCTATCGTCGCATGCGCCGCGCTTTTTGGTTTACCGCCGGCTACATTGTTGGCAGCAGCTGGTCGACTCATTGAATCTAGAGTATTGATCTTTCTCGGCATTTTATTCACTGGACGCCTGGTGAGATTCAGTGTGGTCTCTTCGGTGCCAAGCGCCTTTAGTGGAATATTTGACCCCACAGCATTGCCGCAGTGGGTTCAAGGGCTTTTCTAGACTGTTTCAGTCGTTACTTGCACGTGTCCGTCGCTTACGTCATCGTCAGTTAAGGAGGAATGAAAGGGAGAATGACCTTGGCCCGTGGTTGGCGGAAATCCTGGCTGTTGACTCGAGGTGTTTCGCTCTTGCTCTGGACCATCTCGGCCGTGAGCTTTCTGACTTTAGGTTTAGCGCTTATTTTACTGTCGTTTGTGATGTCGTTTAGGACAATGCAGCCCCTTCCGCGTTTATTTTGTCGATTCATCCTTTTCGCTGGTGGACAGCGACTGGTTCTTAAGACGCCCATGCCTTCTGCAGCGCATGGACCGTACATCTACATGTTTAATCATACATCCATGCTCGACACGTTGATCATGATAGCTATCATTCCCGAATACACAATGGCGATTGGTAAAGCTGAACAGTTCGATGTTCCCATTTGGGGTACACTCATTAAACGTTGGGGAGCCGTGCCTATCCATCGACAGGACCTTCAGCGAGCTATTAAGCAGCTTGATACCGTTTCAGACGCTCTCCGGCGAGGGGACTCGCTCTTAATTTCGCCAGAGGGCACGCGAAGTCCGGATGGGCGCCTCTTGTCATTCAAGAAAGGCCCTTTTCATGTCGCTATGAGCCAGCCCACCACCATCGTACCCGTGGCCATTATCGGGGCCCATCGTGCTACACGGAAAGGCAGCTGGTTATTGTTGCCCTCGACCATCGAAATTCGAGTGGCATCTCTGATTAAGCCAGATGCTCCAGCATACCGAGACCGAGAGGCATTAAGTGACGAGACACGAACTGCACTCGCATTAAATTTACCGAACGAACAATGTTGAGGAACTCGGTGTTAGCCTTGAGTCGCTTCAGAATTCTTCGTCTTCGATGTGCAACGGTTTAACATGGTCGAAATGGGTAAAATCAAGCTGTACGACCCCACTATCGAGCGTGGAGATCACGTCCACGAATTGGGCATTG
>JBMYRY010000003.1:0-17794 GCA_049602795.1 Bradymonadia bacterium | reverse complement strand
CCCATGTAATCGGAGAGCATCAAGGGTTTGAACACCGGAGGTCGATACTTCTTGCGTCGGGTCTTCTTATCGGGAAATTCCACCCTCTCAAGCGCGGTCTTACGTGACAACTTTTCGAAACAGCGCTTAAGGTTTCGAACTCCCGCTTCTCTCGTCCAATAACGAACGATGTCAGTGACCGCAGCATCCTGAAATTTTGGCGGCATATCCATCAACCCATGGTCTTTGAGAACCGAAGGAATGAGGTGACGCTTTGCAATTTCGACCTTCTCGGTCTCAGTATAACCCTCAATCGAGATCACTTCGAGGCGATCCAAAAGAGGCTTAGGAATGTCGTGAATGTAGTTCGCAGTCACGATAAATAATACCTTCGACAAGTCGAAGGGCACATTGAAATAGTGATCGGTGAAAGCATCATTTTGCTCGGGATCGAGAACTTCGAGCAAAGCGGCTGCTGGGTCCCCTCGATGGTCGTTACCAATTTTGTCAATTTCGTCGAGCATGAGGAGCGGGTTCATACACCCCGCGCGGCTGATACCGTTTAAGATTTTACCGGGCATTGCGCCAACATAGGTTCGTCGGTGACCGCGAATTTCAGCTTCATCCCGGACACCACCCACGCTAATGCGAAAGAACTTTCGATCAATGGCCGACGCAATCGCCTTACCAAGGCTCGTTTTGCCAACCCCCGGAGGTCCCAAAAAGCAAAGGATAGCGCCCTTGTGGTCAGGATTTAATTTACGAACGGCCAAGAACTCAAGAATTCGCTTCTTGACCTTTTCAAGCCCAAAGTGTCCGTTATCAAGCTCGGTCTGAACTTTTGGTAATTCGATTCTTTCGTCGCTATAGGTATTCCAGGGTAACGAAAAGAAGCGTTCCAAATAGGTCTTAATGACCTGGAATTCACTTGAACTAGGCTGGATATGACGCAAACGCTCAATCTCGCGGCGCGCCTCTTTCGTAATTTCATCGGGTAAAGCGAGTCTTTCCAACTGCTCTTCGTATTCATCCGCATCCTTTTTACTCAGGTCACCGTCTCCTAGTTCCTTCTGGATGCTCTTCATTTGCTGGCGCAGATAGTATTCACGTCGCGAATCTTCGATATCTACTTTTGCTCTTTTTTCGACCTCATGAGCGACTTTAACTCGGTCGAGGGCGGCCCGAAGCATTTCAAGGACTCGTTGAAGCCGTCGATCAATGCCCACGGCCTGCAAGACCTGATGCCGTTCAGCGTATTCGCCTTCAATAGAGGCTGTCATAAGATCCGCAAAAGCACCGGGTTGACTCCCGTTCACTTTGAAGAGTGACGTCAATTCTTTGGGATACCTCGGACTCGCATTCGCCAGCCGATCGTATAAGTTGATCGCCTTTTGAACATAAACATTAACCCGAAACGGATCCCGAGTTCGTTCTTCGAGTTCGGCAACTTCGGCTTCGAAAAACGGCTCCGTAAGCGTAACCTGGAGCACCTCCACTCTCCGAATGCCCTGAACTGTAATCCGAAAACCATCGCCCGGTAGTCGTAGCCGTTCAATCAAACGACAGTAGACAGCAACTCTCGAGATTGACTGCGTCGTAATATTGCCTTTCGCTGTTGGATCGCAGAACCCCATGACCACTTCTTGATTCATGTCCTCAAGCTGTTCAATCAGTGAGATATTTTCGGGAATAGAGATTTGCAGTGTGGCAATTCGCCCGGGGAAGACCACCATCGAAACCATGGGAATCATGGGCAGCGTCATCGTTTGCATTGAGTCGGTCATTTACATTCTCCTGGCAGTCTAAACTCACAATAATTTCATTAGAGCAGCATCCGGAAAGAAATCCTAATTCTTAGCTCCACTCTTTTGAGATGCTCAATTGTGCATCCTGGGTACAGAAGGTGCCGATAAAATTACTTCAGCCTCCCATTTTGCCAGTTCATTGAGGCGACTCGTAATGTCAGCCTCGGGGGCAACGGCTCGCGCCAAGCCCACGTACAGGGTGAAATGCCGCGCTTCGCTTTCCAACAATTGACCGTAGAAAGCACGCAACTCGTCGTCTGCCAGATGTTGGGATAAAAGACTCATTCGCTCACAGCTGCGTGCCTCAATCAATGCACAACACAACAGGGTGTCAACGAGCTTTTCGAGGTTAGCAGGACGCAATTTTGACAACAATCGCCCCGCATAAGGCGATGGACTTAACCGTCTAAATCTTTCGCCTCGACGCTCAATGAGGTCCAAAAGCAACTCAAAGTGTTCGAGTTCCTCTCGAGCAACCTCCGTCAGGGGACGAATTAAACACGTAAATTCAGGATATCGAAAAATTAAACTAAGGGCCGTTGAAGCCGCTTTTTTTTCACAATGTGCATGGTCCAGCAAAAAGTCGCTTAGGTTGGCTTCCATGCGCTCAACCCATTCAACGGGTGTAGAAGATGCGAGTCGTAGCATACTGTCCTCTTCTTATTCTGCTCCTCAGCTAGGCAGACTCGTTAATCTGCGGTCTTTCCATCAGTAAGGCGAGTGCCTCTGAAATCGAAATCGTGCCCTCAAAAAGCTTGTGCACGACCTGAACAATTGGCGCGTCAATTTTCTGTCTCTTAACTCGCCGGGCTAATGTTCTCGTCGCCTCTCTGACTTCACCAAACTTCACCGCTTGACTGCGCTTATTTTGCGCAAACAAATTGCCCGCGCGGAATGCAGCCCCTTGTCCAGAGTAGACCATTTCTGCAAGGACTCCTAGCCCAGCCAGCCCGTATGCAGTCGCCGGCTGTCCACCAAGTCCGGTGATCACACGCTCCATCTCAGCCAATGCACGAGTCAAAGCTGTCGCCTCGGCTGCAGGACCTAGAGCCAGGGATCTCGCTGCCCCAAGGACGACTCCCATCACGGTAGCAGCAATGTTGGCAAGTTCCACACCAACCATATCCGGATTTGAATAGACTCGGAGCGTACTCGAGCTTAATGCCTCTTGTAATTCGCCAACCCAGCTCGTAAATGCGGAGCCGACCACTAGAGCCACCGGCTCACCCTGAGCCAACGCTTTTGCATCGGCTGCGCCGGCTAGAACGGCAACTTGGCGAACCGCAGTCTGCGCCCGAATCACCTCGCTGGCCCGCAAATGCGAGCGAGGTGTGAGACCACGTGCAGTACTCACAACTCGATGATGTGCTCTGAAGTGAGGCGCCGTGCCCTTGAAGAGTCCTTCGATGTCAGAGATGGGTACGGAAACCACAATCCGCTCGGCGGATGCCAAGAGATGTGGTAGGTCATTCGTGTACTTTACCCCCTTGGGAGTGCGTTTTTTCTCTGCAAGGCCGGCAACGGTCACCTCATGCCCTGACGCGACCAGTCTTTTCGAGAGGGCTAGCCCCCAGCTACCATCACCGATGATCCCAAAGGAGTTCATGCCATTGCCTCTCTCAATTCGGGTGCCCATGGCTCAAGACGATTTCCATAATAGAACGCCATTTTGGGATCGCGCAGGTAAAAGCCCTTTTCATCCTGCTCCACAGTGGGTCTCAAGTGGTAACTCGACAAACTTGTCACCGCCTCTTCCAGTAGGCCTTCGATGGATTGCTCACGAACAGCCTCCGACAATACGAGTGCCCCCTGCGTTTCTAAGGACATCAGCTTTGCTCTCAGTTTGAGGGCTTGATTACCAACATCAACTTTGGAATGACGCTCACCGCCACACGTGCGCAGCAGCGCAAATAAGTCGCGCTGGGGAGACAGGGCCCGCTCGCGTTCAAGGAGCAGGAAGCCGAGGAAATTTGTTGGCAAGACCACCGTGTTGCGACGATACGCCTCGACCACAGCCTCACCCGCTTGGCGCGTCAACTCCGAATCCCTATCTGGGTCCGGAACATAGACCCCATCCCGAAAGAGATACTCTGCGGGATTTAACCGATGCCCTGAAGGACCAATGCTGTGACCAAATTTGTCAACTCTGTTACCAAAGACATCTAGGGGCTCTCCGAATCTCAACACCATAGAGGTATCAAGGCCCATGACCTTTGTGGCATATTGAAAGATACGACCAAAGCGACTGAATTCATCGTCATCGATGATGTACCGGGCTTGTCCTTCATCCTTAAGGTAATCTTCAACCAACGTCTCGCCCTCAAGCACCAGAGGATAATTAATCGTGACCGGTACTAAAAATATAGGACGGTCATCGCCACGTTGAACACGTTCGCTAAATGCCATCTGCGCACTGCCAAGCAACCCTAATTTCAGCTTTGATTCCACGCAGCCCGACCGACTTCGAGTACCACCTGGAAAGAATAAACTGTGGTATCCACGCTCAATGAGGACCTGAGAATAACACTTCAGGACATCTTTGTAGAGAACGTGCCCCAATCGTCTATCCACTCGATATGCCCCCAAATTCTTCATGAAGTAGCCGATGAGTGGATTTGTGAATAGATTCTTGCCTGCCCCGTAAACACACGGCGGTAAACGAGCGTGGGTAAACGACCACCCCATCACGATGCTGTCAAGATTACTTGAGTGCGTGGGCATAATGATCAGTGTCCCCATTCTAGCTAAATCCGCTAGATGACTCATGGGTCCCTGAATCTGAATTCTATCAGCGAGATGCCGGACCTGCCGAAACCCTTGAGCGAGATCGGTGGTATTGAATAGCGCACTCAGACCGAATGGGACGACCCGAGTGGCGAAACTATAAACGCGCCGGTCAAAATAGCCTGCAATGTCGCGGGTGTAATACGACACGCGCTTCTCGATTTCGCGCCGAAGTTCATGTTCGTCAAGTCGCCCAATCCGTCTAGCAAGGCGCTGCCACTCCTCGAGGTACTTGTTACTTCCCTCGCCCTTTCGACCGAGCCGGTTTACTTCGTGCAACGCAGCATCGTTGAGTACCAGCCGAAATGAATCTTGAGCCGTTGACCCCCACGCCCGTCCAAGAGTCTGCGTCGATCGATTGACGACCTCTCGGCTGATGTCCTCTAACTGCTCATTGAATTGGAATAGTGGTGATATCATACGAGGCGACGATACACTGGATAGCGTGGTCTTTCCAGGCTCTTTAGAGCGACTGGGCAACAAAATTCAGCTGAATTCGCCGATTACGCTTGAGCCGTCAATTGGACTGCGGCTCGCTGATAGTTCGTTACCATCACCTCCGGCACCGGTCCACGCTTTGATGCATCTCGATTAATGCTGCGACGACAAAAAACCTGGTCCACATGTAAGCCATGCGATTCATACAACTCGACGGTTTCATTGGTCCAAGAGTTCGATAGAATGCCTGCCGCACCTCGGTCACTTAACTGTCCGAACGCGTGAGCGAGCCGGTGTTGATCTTCAGTCGTAAAACTCTGCCCATCGTACGCCGTGAAGGATGCGGTTGTACTGACCGGCCAATAAGGTGGGTCGCAATACACCAGACTGCCCTCACCTGCCATTGCCAAAACCCCTGAAAAGTCGAGTTGATAAAGGGTCGCACACTGAAGTGCCTCACTGACGGCATAGAGATTCGCCTCGTCGATCGTTGGCACCCGCTTATAACGACCAAAAGGAACATTGAATCGACCCGCTCGATTTAAACGGTACAGTCCGTTAAAGCAGTGGCGGTTCAACCAGATGACTCGAGCTGCACGCTCCACCGTAGATAATGCCTTTTCATCAAACGCACGCACGGCATAGAAATTCTCTTCACTCGGCTCCCACTGTCTAAATGTGGCGATCACCTCGCTTGGCTGATCGCGAACCATTTTCCACGTATTGATTAACTCTGGATTCCTATCGTTAAGAATCGCCTTATCAATTCGACCTTGTCGGTACAATTCGAGAAAAAGCGCTCCCCCGCCCAAGAACGGTTCTACGTACATGTCGAAATTTCGATCTGGAATTCGGTCCAGTATTTCTGGGAGGAGACTACGTTTCCCGCCGGCCCATTTGAGAAAGGGCTTAACGGGCTTCTGATGTGGTTTTAAGTGTTCCATAACGCGACATTAACCTACATGTAGGCAAACGTCAAAAATCTAAGTCCACTATTTGAGAATTTTTGCTAAAGTCTCCGCAATTTCTCGAGGGTGGAATTCGTCGGTTTCAATCCGATGATCTGCTTGTTCGTACGCGCCCGTGCGACTTACAAGCAATGTGCGTAGTTCGGCCATCGCATGCGGATGATTGAGCATGGGTCTTTCGTCTCCCTGCGCTACTACCCTGGACCAATGAGATTCAGCGGTTGCGCATAACCAAATCGTCGTCGTGCGGTCTCGAAGAATTGAGAAGGTCTCTTCGTGCGTCACGATCCCTCCCCCGGTCGCAATGACACAGGGATGTTCATCCTCAAGAATGGTTAGAAGCACAGAGCGCTCTAGCTTCCGATAGTAGCTTTCACCATGCCATGCGAAGATGTCGGCTAATCGAAGATCGGCAACGCGTTCGATTTCATGGTCCAACTCAACAAACCGGCAGTGTAAAGTTTTTGCGAGCAACTCGCCTACGGTAGATTTACCCGCACCTCGCACGCCGAGCAAAGCGATATGTGGTACTCGGTTAGTCGTGCCTTTTTCGCCTTCTAGCCGGTCACAAACCCCCTGAATCTCACGATCGGACATCTCGGCAGTCAGTGTGAGCAAACGTTCGGTTGCTCCACTTACAAACAGCGATACGAGCGGGATGTCGAGCGCCCGCGCCAAATGGTCGAGTTTTTGTAAAGATAAGTTTGCCCGACCATGCTCTGCACTGATGATGTATCGCTGACTCAACCCACTCTTTTCTGCAAGTTCACGAATACTCCATCGGCGTTCATTCCGGCGGTGTTTCAGACGTTTCGCAATGTGATGTAAATAGCCTTCCATGAAATATAATTCATCACACAATAGACAATGGTGCAAGATATTTCTTGACCAAGGCGTGATAAATCTGGAATACTGCTTAGAGATTTCACAATTACTGTTGAGTAGTCCGAGGGAGGTCATCGTGAGAATCGCGTCATTTGAAAGTCATCCTAGTCAGTACAAACACTGGAAACTAAACGTCGATGGCGAGGTGGCGACGTTAGTGATGGATATCCAGGAAGAGGACGAAGACACCCGTGACTACCTGTTGAAGCTCAACAGCTACGATATTTTCGTAGACATCGAACTCAATGACGCAGTGAACCGGTTGAGGTTCGAGCACCCAGGAGTAAAAGTAGTCGTGATCACGAGCGGGAAGGACCGCATCTTTTGTGCCGGTGCAAATATCCCGATGTTGTCGAGCAGCACACACGGCTTTAAAGTGAACTTTTGCCGATTCACAAACGAAACTAGACTCGCCATCGAAGATGCATCTACCTATAGCGACCAGAAGTATATCGCGGCGTGTAATGGCGTCGCAAGTGGCGGTGGTTACGAACTCGCACTAGCCTGTGATGAGATCATCCTCGTCGACGACCGAAGTTCTGCTGTTAGTCTCCCGGAAGTCCCTCTTCTCGGCGTCTTACCCGGCACTGGAGGGTTGACGCGGGTGGTAGACAAAAGACATGTCCGGCGGGATCTGGCGGACCATTTCTCTAGTCTCGCTGAAGGTGTGCGCGGTAAGCGGGCTGTGGATTGGAAGCTCATTGATGCGACCTACAAGCTATCCAAGTTCGAAGCAGGGGTTGCGACGCATGTAGACCGGCTTCGAAATCAAAGTAGCAAGTCGAATACCACAGGACTGCCGCTTACTCCATTGAGTGTCGAACAAGACGGTGACAACCGACAGTACAGTACATTATCCCTCGAGGTTGACAACGCTCAACGCGTTGCCACGATCACAATGCGAGCACCGCTCGATGCTTCGATCGATACCCTCGAAGGTATCCATCAAGCAGGCGCTGATTGGTGGCCTTTAAGAGCTTTCCGAGAGTTGGAAGACGCTCTTTTTCACTTGAGACTAAACCTCCTCGACATCGGCTGCGTAATGTTGCGCACAGAAGGCGACGGCAATGCAGTAGCGATAATGGATTCACTACTGAACCAATACGCTGAGGACTGGTTCGTCAACGAAGTCAGGCACTTCATCAAACGAACGCTGAAACGACTCGATTGCACAGCAAAGACCTTCTTCGCACTGATCGACACAACGAGTGCATTTACGGGCACGTTGCTCGAACTCGCTCTCGCTGCTGACCGTATTTTCATGCTCGACGAGCCTGACGAAAACGTTCATATCACGCTATCCTCGTTGAACTTCGGCGCGTTCCCTATGGGCAACAACCTGAGCCGACTCGCATCACGCTTTTACGGAGATCAGGCTGGTCTCGATGCGGTGAGTGAGCTTCAAGGTCAGCGGATCAACACCTTGGATGCCCTGGACCTTGGACTCGTGACATTTGCCCCAGACGACATTGACTGGGACGACGAAGTGCGAGTCGCCATCGAAGAAAGAGCGAGCATGTCACCGGACGCTTTAACGGGGATGGAAGCCAATCTCCGATTTGTTGGTCCAGAAACACTTGAAACCAAAATCTTCGGTCGATTATCTGCTTGGCAGAACTGGATATTTCAGCGACCGAATGCTGTTGGACCGAACGGCGCATTGAAGGCGTTTGGTCAACCAACTTCGGCACAGTTTAACTGGGAGAGAACCTAAATGAGTATCAACTACCAAGAGAAGATTCCAAACAACGTCGACCTAAGTAACGACCGACGACTCCAGCGTGCTCTGGAGGCTTGGCAGCCCAACTATCTCGACTGGTGGATGGATATGGGACCCGAGGGTTTTCAAAACGACAAAGTGTACTTGAGAACGGCTGTCAGTGTGGAAAAGGACGGCTGGGCGCATTTTGACTACGTGACGATGCCAGACTATCGCTGGGGTATCTTTTTGACACCACTCGACGAGAACCGAAAGATCGGCTTCGGTGACCACATGGGCGAAGACGTTTGGCAAAATGTACCGGGTGAATACCGAAATGCTCTGAGACGAATCATTGTAACTCAAGGAGACACTGAGCCTGCAAGTGTTGAGCAGCAACGCCTTTTGGGTCAGACCTGTCCCTCCCTGTATGACCTCAGAAACCTCTTTCAAGTCAATGTGGAAGAAGGGCGACACTTATGGGCAATGGTCTATCTTCTTCATCGTTATTTCGGACGCGATGGGCGAGAAGAGGCGGAGGATTTACTAGAGCGTCGCAGTGGCGATGTGGACAGTCCGCGAATTCTCGGCGCATTTAACGAACCGTGCACAGACTGGTTAAATTTCTTCTGCTTTGCCACCTTCACCGACCGCGACGGCAAATATCAACTGCGAGCTCTGAGTGAAAGCGGCTTTGACCCGCTTGCACGAACGGCGACGTTCATGCTTACCGAGGAAGCACATCATATGTTCGTGGGACACACCGGCGTGGGTCGAGTTCTCAAAAAGTCGGCCGAGATGATGAAGCAGGGAGACCCACGAAAGTTGGGCGCAATCCCGGTAGATATGGTGCAACGACACGTCAACATGTGGTACGCCCTGTCACTCGATCTTTTCGGCGGAGAAGATTCAAGCAATGCCGCAACTTTTTTCGGAGCCGGTCTAAAGGGGCGAGACCGAGAGATGGCGAAGTATGACGAGCACACCGCACTCGGTCAGACCTACACGATCGAGCGCCCGACTACGGACGGTCGCATCGAGAAGGAAGACATTGCACTGAGGCGGGCTATGAATGAAGTACTGCGCGACGCATACATTGAAGATTGCCAAAAGGTCGTCGACAGTTGGAATCGCATCTTAACTAAGGAAGGGTGTGACGAGCGCATTTCACTGCCTCATCGTCGATTCTACCGCCACCAAGGACTCTATGCAGGTCTGCGGTTTAGCGTTGACGGCTCACACCTGACGGAAGCCGAATGGCAGGCAAAGAAGGACGAATGGCTTCCTACCCAGTCCGATAAAGACTACATTCAAAGCTTGATGAAGCCGGTCACAGAGCCGGGGAAATTTGCTGACTGGATTGCGCCGCCGCCACGCGGAATCAACGGACAGCCAATGGACTTCGACTATATTCAGGGCGTGGGTGTCTGAAAAGACCAGTTGCGTTCAGGGTCAACTCCCTTCATAAGAGGGCTATGAGAAACGTGCCCGCGATTGAAAACGCCCCTGCCTCCGAGCTTGCTCGGTCAACCTCCGCCTCGAGGGTGGCACTCGCCAGTGACGCCTCCGGCTTGTTCCTGACACACTTTGAAAGTCGCTTCCATCTGGATGCACCGGAGACGTGGAATGCTCCGGACCGGCCCGACCTAGCTGGGACAGCTTACTGGGCTCGCGGACAAAGAATTGAGCCCAAATACGCACATTTTCGCTATGACGCGCCGCTTGGCAGCTTCCACCCGTCACATCGCTCAAAATGGACAACACACGAACTCTGTCACGGCTTGGTGGGCTTTGCTTGGCGGTCAAACCAATCAAGATTCTATCACCATGCCGCGGCGCGGTTATCCGAGGTTGTTCCAGTTGCATTATGGTACTTCTTTGATGAAGTTGATGTAAATCGATGCGATACGCACGCCGAAAAAGGTTTGCTCTTTGGGGAACTCTGCGCGCAGTGCGAAATTGCATCACACACACCAACCCATCGAAACCCGGACTCATCGCTCATCCATCGCGGCGTCCAATTTGTTCAAGACGAAGTCAACGCAGTCTTTCACTCCATCGAGAGCGGGCAAATGGTGGAACACCGATATCAGACCCTCAATCTTGCGCGAGACGGCGCAGCCTGGGCAACGGCACATGAAGGGCGACTGAACTCAACACTATACGCCTGGTTCAGGGAACTTTTCCTCACACCAACTCAGGGGGCGTTCTCAAGCTTAGAGGAACTTGCGCAACGAGTACTCGACGTCACCGAACACCTTGCTACAGGCAGAGTACTCAAACCATGGTCAGCCGACCGAAACACCTGGATTGCTCACGACATCGCGGACCGAATGCTAACGATATGCGCCCAATGCGAAGGCGAAGCACATGACCAATTAAAGACGATGATCGTTGCCCTAGCAGATGCCCCAACAGAGCGCGGGATCAATCATGCCATCGAAGCGTACGAATCATTATTTGACGACTTCTATATTCCGCCTCCTGCTGAATGCTTTGGCGTTGGCTACCAACTACCAAAGGGCTACGGACATCATCATGAAACCTTGATGGAAGGCATCAAGAGTGCCTGTCCGGAAAGCACCAAAGCGCTGGGTGAGCGTTTGAAGACAATGACCACTTCCTTCTCATCACAAAGAACTGCGATTCGTAGAGGTCTCGCCTTGGAGTTCGCAGCATATAGTACAGCTCATGTCTCAGCCTTTGAAGCTTCGTTGTTGGCCTACGAGGCTATGATGGCGCATCCCTTGCCCATCGATTTCGTCACCGAGCATTTCGGAAAAGTAGCGCATTCGAAATGGCGTACATTCCTGGTCGGCGACGATGTCAGCTTTTTAAGTTTGGACTACGATATTCATGCATATCTCAGTGGACTCCGGTCCTTAGAAGAAAGTCAGCGTCCGAAGCCGGTTAACCTTGTGATGCGTCCAACCCCCGACCAAGATGCCCTCGTCATTGAGTTGTCGGACGAGGACTTTTCTGTGCTCAAAACCAGCGCTGCCAAGCGCGAGATTATCCCGGGGGGGCGTCTGTCGAAGGAGAGTCTACCTGCCCTGCTTGAGTTCGGTATCATTCGTCCATCAAGGCAATTATGTGTCGATGAACGAAGCATTGAATCGTCGAGCGGCTCCAATTAAAGCATCAACATTGACGACCCCGTGGTGCACCTGCTCAAGCCACAATTGGACCAATCCACAACCGAGGGTCTGACCACTTACGCTTCGGTACCGTCTATCAATTGCCTTTAGTCCCATGCTCGCAAGTAAATCGAGGCCCATATTGGTGGCCAGTGCAGCTCTTCTTTCCCATGGTCTTGAATCCAAACGGTCTCCGGTAATCAATGCCGGCTGCGCAATCATAACGGGGTTATCGAATGCTGCGAGTTCAGCCTCAAGTTCGCACCGTATTTTGAAATAATCAGATAGAGACGCTCCCAGTCCTCGCACAGCTGATAGGTAAATAATTTCAGTCGATAGATGATCGCTGCGAATCACATCAAGGACCATTTTTGTCAAACGATAATCGACCGCACGATGACCTTGCCCATCAACCTTTGCTTTTGAACGAGTGGTCCCCAAGGTGAGAAAGACAACCGTTGGCGCGTTCTCTTCAAACGCTTGATGGATGGCGTCGGCATGCCATTCAAATGTTTGCACGTCCGCCCCAATCTTTTCAAAAATGGGGATTACATGACTGGCACTGGAAGAATTGGGGCGTAGATGGGCGTGTGTTGCCACACCAGCTATACGCAACGCGTTGACAACCTCTCGTCCAGTAAGACCGGATGCACCGAAGACCCATGCATTTTGTTTTCCTTGCAACATATGCGCTCATCACCCATCGTTAGCTGAATGTTCAGCATGCTTTGAACCGATAGACATACGCAAGGCTTTACCCAAGTTCATGACGACACTCATCATAATATACGCAATTTTAGTGGGTGCACTGACCGTTTTAGACCAGCGTCTTTCCTTATGGCTAAAGGGCGTAATCAAGATGACTGCAGCATCCTGCTTCATCGGGTTGCCAATCGTTTGCTTTGAGCATCTAAATACATTCACACTGCTCATCTTTACGGGATTGTGTGCGTCTTGGTTAGGTGACCTCTGCTTGGTCTGGCCTGGCACCGGACGTCACTTCAAATTGGGCATCTTTGCCTTCCTGCTCGCTCACTTCGCTTACGCAGGCGCATTCCTGACCCAACCCCTTGCTCTACAGTTGACACTGCCTCTACTCGCCCTATTTCTGCTACTTGGCTTTGGCGTCTACTTCAAGCTGATGCCAGACATCCCAACAAAGCTTAGGCCGCCCGTGGTGGTCTACATCATTGCCTTGGTCGCCATGACTGCTCTCGCGTGGACGCTTGACGCTTCTGATGCTCGCTTCACGTACGGTCTCGCCGCTACAGCATTTCTGCTTTCCGACATATCCGTTGCACTTCAACGCTTCGGAACTCACTCACAAATACATCGGCTCTGGGGCGTGCCCCTTTACTTTGGTGCGCAGATCGCCTTCGCTTATCTTATTACGAATCAATCCTGTGGTATATCGCTATGATGACAGCCCCCGACAAACACCTAGGTCTAACCGGCTTGCGGACAGATGAACTCAAGAATCTTCTTCGCCTCGTTTATTCGAATAAACTTGTCTGTCCTTTCGATAAGAAGACTCTGATGACCATGGGCTTCAATCGCGTCAGCGAGTTCGGTGAGTGTCTCTGTAATTTGGACAAAGCAGCCGTCCGAACAATCCTCGTTGCCGTATTGGCTGAGCGAAAAGCTGTGCAAGACCGAATGACGAAACTATCAAGTCAAACCTAAGGTCGTCTGCGCCCCACGAGCATAAGTGTTGATATAATTGGAAACCGAAAATTTCTTAGCAGTGCTCGCGGAAGTCATATAGCGCACTTTTCCAAAGACCTCACGCTCAGGTCCCCAAGCGCGATCAAACCGTCCCAAGGTCCAAAATATCCCGGAGTAGCTATTGGGGTTACGACCATCTAGAGCATATTTGTTATTTAATTGAATCATTGTCTCCAGGGCATCTTGAGGGGTTGGGCTCCAATGAAGGATTTTTTTACCCCAGAGCATTCGGAGATAATTGTGTATTTTGCCTTCCCGTCGCAATTGATTCTGAGCCGCATTCCAGAGATCGTCATGAGTTGTTCCCGACTCAAATTGGTCATGCGTGTAAATAAATGGACGCTCGTCGTTGGTATGTTCTGCCAACGTACGCAAGGCCCACTCTGGTAGAGTTCTATATTCGTGGTAATCGGGTACAAAATGACAAAAACCGTAGCCCAGCTCTCGCCAGGTGATGATTTGGTCTAAGTACGCCTCAACAGGCTCTGGCAATTCCCAGAAGCCACTTCTCTGTCCTTTAAAGTTTCTCGTGTCACTCTCCGGGTTGAAGCCGTGAGTATCGAGTAGCGCATGAACAACCTCACTGCTGGAGATGTGTCCGAAATGTAAATAAGGGGACAAACCACTTGTCACCACATGTTTAGGGTCATTACGTCGCTCCGAATAAAGCTCTAAACCATGAACTCGAAATTTTTCAGACAAAGCGAGTCCAGCAGATTGTCCGCCACGTATTGGCAGCACGCCCACGCTCGCGTCTAGCTGGCCCTTCAGAAGCCTGTCGGCTCTCAAGCGGTCTGAGCTATTCATCGACGGCGCCCAGCGAGTGAGGGTATCCTGCGACACGCCTATTCGTTTGAGCCGCTCATGATGCGGCGTGTAGGCGGTCTGCAACGGTATTCGCGAAAGAGGTGCCGCTTCAGGTGCCTGTTCGAGGGCCGAGATCACACTCTTTTGCATAAATCGCCTAAAATTATAGGCACTCGTAAACGCTTTTCCTGCCGCATTGACAGGCAAGACACCATTGGCGTCGATCGCTTCCATTCGACACCCAATCGAGCGACCAACGTGCGCAACGATTGATGGTAAGAAAAAGCACGGAAAGTAATCAGTGACTAAGACACTTGCATGCGCCGCGAGTTGAGCAACCAGTCCCCTGCCCTCTCGAGGTCCTCGCTCGACGTACGAGTAATAGGCAACGTCGGCACGCCCGAACGCGTCATACTGGTCGACCATGCCATCTAGAATAAATTGGTGATGACGCTCACTTGCCCAGGGATAGTCTATGCTTAACGCTTCGAGCACTACGAGAGGTTTTCTCAGTTGGATTGACCAGTCAATTGCTCGTGCCAACGCGTCGTTGTATCGCGTCCTCCGATTCGCGTTCATCCAATAGAGAATGTACTGCCCGTCTGAACGAATCGGTCTGTCTGCAACCACCTTTAGTCTTCGCTGATCGAACATGTCTCTCCCTCAGGACCACTGCGTTGTGTACGTCCTTGGATGGTTTCTTTAGAAATCGCGTTACACCTATTGACACGAAATCGTCTTCGTACATCTAGTAACGTCCGTCTTGTTGTTGTATCCGACCTGAGAGGAGGTATGGTTATGAATATTGATAATTTCGAGGTGCTCACGCCAGATGGCACATCAACAACCCTTGGCGAGCATAGAGAAGGTCGTGCGGGCATTATGGTATTCGTTCGACATTTTGGGTGTATCTTTTGTCGTCAACGCATCGCCGAGCTCGTGGAGCAAAGCCAACAATTCGACGATGATGATTACGCTATCTGGGTCGTCGGTAACGGTACGGCTTCGATGGCACGTGATTTTGTCGACACTCACAGAATTAACTGTCCGGTGTTTACTGACCCCAGTCGACGCGTCTACCGTGAACTCGGTATGAAGCGAAAGATCGGTCTCAATCTCAAGTCGGTCTCTCGGGCAATTTCAGCATTCAAAGACGGTCACCGGCAAACGCAGGTCCAGGGCGATCCCTGGCAACAGGGTGGCGTCGTCGTTTTCGATAACACAGGCCGAGTCACCCTATGTGTGCCGGACAACGAGGCTGGGTCGGAAATTCCGTGGCACGATGTACACGCTAACCTCACCGAGCCCCCCCATGCCTAACAGAGTTGAACTTATGCAAGCAGTCCTATCTGATGCCTTTACGATCAATGGCGTCTTCTTTCTGCTCGTTTGGGTTGTCGCAACGGTCAAGAAGCGATTGCATCTTATCGATGTCCTCTGGGGTCCAAGCTACGGGATTACGCTTCTCGTCTGCCTGACTCATGCCAACCAACTGACTCTGCCACAAGTCATTCTAGCAGTCGGTGTCCTCACTTGGTCCATCAGGCTAGGCTTTCATTTATTGCCTCGCATCGCTCATAAAATTGAAGACCGACGTTATACTGCAATGCGAGAGGGGCGCTCCCCCCTTTTCTTTATCTGGTGGTCTCTTGTGGCGATTTTCGCTCTTCAACTCTGCCTGAGTATCACTTTCAGTCTCCCATTCATTTACGGACTGCTCTCGCCTAATCCCCCCACCCAGATTTTTGTTTTTGCCGTGGGGATGACACTCGCCTTCGCCGGTCTCGGGTACGAAAGTATCGCTGATTGGCAGTTATCAGAATTCAAAGCGTCAAAAGAAAATCAACACGATGTTCTAAACACTGGCTTATGGCGATTCAGTAGGCATCCGAACTACTTCGGGGAGAGTGTTTTCTGGTGGGGCATATGGCTCAGCACCTACACGCTAGGAGCCCCCTCTTGGACACTCTGCTGTCCGGTGGGGCTCACTTTCCTGTTGCTGCGAGTATCGGGCGTCACCTTAATGGAGAGTACGATCACTGATAGAAGACCCGCATACGAAAGCTATCGTCGAACGACCAATGCTTTCTTGCCTGGCCGACCCCATAATGGAGCCTGACCATGGCGCTAAGACTTGGACTCAAGCGAAGAGCGTATCCCGTTGTAGAGCACCCATAGCGATAATCCACCGCATACACACCCCCAAAACCAATAAGGGAGTATCAGCGCATCAGCCATCTGCGACACATCTGAGGGCATACTTCGACCACCACCTAGATTGGCTTCCTTCGTAAAGAGATAATCAGCTCTTGAAAAGACACTCAACGCCAGTTGAGTAGAAACGAACAACAAGGAAAATTGGCACACGGTTGGACTCGCCTTACGCGCGATGAATACACACATTCCCGCTGCGAGGAAGACAAAGAAAAAACCAAATAGATTTCGAACCACCCATATGTTTGCGGCGAATAAAAAAATCCCCATGATCATCAGAGTGGTTTTCGCCGCTTTTTCTCGACGTCCCAATCGAAAGCCTAGACCGGCGACAACGGCTGGACCAATCAATCCACCCGCTAAGACAGCCGCCCGCTGTAACGGATGTGGCGTGGCTGCCGTCACGGCGACCCCAGACCCATTATCGTGCATCGTAAACTCTAAGAACTGACCGCCCACAAGCACTGCTGCAATCCCGTGCCCCATTTCGTGAGCGAGGGTTGAAAGCAACACCAATGGGTATCCAATTAATCGTCCGTAAGGAATCACAAAATAGAGCAATAGCGTAATCACAATACTCACGAGCAAGTACTGCGCTACACGATTTGCCTGATTACTCTCTGACACTCGTTCACCCACCGTATTTTGCGCTGACGGCAGCTATATCACGATGCGTAAATTTTCGCGATCTCAGTGCCAGAAAGATTAATAACTCTAAACTGGGTCAATAATACAGTCGACAAAGAACTCAAGGTTGTGTAAACGCATGACGTCTAGACAGAAAGGTGCATATGCATAGAACGCTATTTACAATTTCGGTCTTGGTGTTGGCTAGTCAAGCACTAGCAGCGCCTGAGTTGTCATTCGGTTCCTACGGTCGAGTGGGTATCGCAAGCAACGAAAGTGGCGGGCGAGCAGAATCACCGCAACTAAACCAATTTGGACCAAGGCTGGCTGCTAGAGATTATCTAGAACTCGATTTCGGCACCAAACCCTCTAAGTCTCCCTACGGAAAAACGTCCATTTTAACGACCTTAGCCTTTGACGAAGGTCTGTTTCATTATGATGGGCAATGGGCCTCCAATATGGCTCTGAGACGATTCCAATTCACGGTAACTGAACTGCTAGAAACTAATCTCTTCCTCGTTGTGGGTAGTCAATGGAACCGCGGTGACGATGTCTACCTTCTCAACTTTTGGCCTCTTGACAATGTTAATTCAACGGGGGTCACCCTTGGCTACAAGAACAAAACCTTTGAAGCAAAAGGGCACTTAGGTCTGAGCCGGCTTGACCACAATCAACAATCGCAACGCATCGAGGACAGGAACGGAATGAAACGATAACCCGGCGGGA
>JBMYRY010000002.1:0-22586 GCA_049602795.1 Bradymonadia bacterium | reverse complement strand
AGATTGCCGATCGCCTAGCCAAAAACGGTTGGAACCGAAAATTAGCCCTCAGACTGATTGAAGAAAAGAAACTCGAAGGAAAACTATTTCCCGACACCTACAGTGTGACACCAGCCATGACAGAAACCGAAATTCTAACTCTCATGCATGAGCGATTTAAGTCGGTTTGGAAACACATAAAATCCGCCTCTTCTCAAAAACCCAAGCTCTCTGAACACGAACTCATCACGCTTGCCTCACTCGTAGAAAAGGAAACCGTGCAACCGAAAGAGGCACCGATTATTGCTCGAGTCTTTCTGAATCGTTTAGAGAAAGACATGAAGCTTCAGTCAGACCCAACCTATGTCTACACCAAGGAACGCTACGGAAAAAAACCCACCAAGACCGATCGCTTAACCAAGGATAATCCATACAATACTGACGTAATCAAAGGTCTGCCACCAGGCCCCATTGCCAACCCTGGGCGAACCGCCCTCTTAGCAGCGATGAACCCTAGCGCCCTTCCCAAGGCGAGTTCATGGCTATATTTCGTAGCCAAGAGAGATGGAACAGGAGAACATTATTTCTCCAGGACCTATAAAGAACATCGAAAAGCGATCAAACGCTACCTGAAGTGAAACGAAACCTGACAACCCGAAGGGGTAAGATGAGCGAAGATAAAAAAGAAACCATTGCGGTTGAAATCACCCCCATTGATAAGCGGGTTCTCAAGCAAATTTGGACACAGATGAGACGTGGGGAAACCTTGGAGGGCTCGGCAATATACATTGGGCGCTCAATGGCAGAACACCCACAATGGTTCGCACTTTTCGAGGCACTCGGCGTCCTCGAAGGCGACGATGAGTTACTCGATGGTACGAATCCCTATGTTCACTTGACCTTACATGTCTTGGTTGGAAGCCAAATCTTTCATGGTACACCGAAGCAAGCGACTCAGTTCTACCAATCACGCCTCAAGCGAGGTGATGATAGTCATCTGATCGCGCACATGATGATCGAAGTGTTTCAGCGACATCTCATTTGGACAGCCAAACAAGGGCTCGCCGCTTCGGACTTTGACCACAAAGCTTATGGCAAAACATTGAAAACACTCAGTCCCTTAACGACGAAACAAATTTGGGAACGTTTAGGTCACGATGAGATACCGACGCCTCACGCGTCTTGAGCAGACTCTAGAAAATCCAAGAATGTTTCGCCTAAATCTGTACCAGTCAATTCGTAATACTCTCGAATGCCTGTAGGGCTTGTGACGTTTACTTCAGTTAAGAAATCCCCAATGATGTCCAGTCCAACGAATGATAGCCCATCACGTTTGAGTCTGTGCCCTACTTGACTACAAATCTCACGGTCTCTTTCCGTCAATTCCGTTGAAACCACTGTCCCGCCAACATGAATATTACCCCGATGATCATCTCCACGAGGCACTCTAAGGATCGCCCCCTTGGCTTCGCCATCGATCATAATGACCCGCTTGTCACCAACCCGCGATGCCTCAAGGTAACGCTGGACTACAATCATTCGCCGATTGTTGTGCGTCAACATTTCGAGGATGCTGGCAATGTTTCGGTCTCCTGGACTCAGTAAGAAAACCCCATTGCCTCCGTGACCATCGACTGGTTTCACAATGAGCTTGGTTTTGTCTTCTTCAAGCCATCTTTTGATTTGAGATCCATTTGATGACAATCGAGTATGGGGGGTGAGTTCTGGAAACTGAAGCGCATATGCTTTTTCATTGGCAAACCTCACACCAGTTGGGTCGTTGACAACCAATGTCTGCTCTCTCGCCAAGTCGAGCAAATGGGTCGTGTGCAAATATTGTGCGTTTACCGGTGGGTCAACCCGCATCAAAACCGCGCCAAAGGCATCGAGCGACAACTGTTGCTCCTGCTCCACATCTAAGGTGCTGTGTGCTGACGGACGAGCAAGCCGAGCCGTCGCCCAAACTTTATTGTGAATGGTGTACACATCATATTGAGTACAGATAAATACACGCCACCCACGCTTAAAGGCCGACAAAATAAATCCAACCGATGTATCCTTTGGTAGATCGAGAGCCTCTAACGGATCCATGATTACTAAAATTTGCATTGAATGACCTCGTATGTGCGAACGTATCTTTAGCGTACATAGGGAGAAAGCATGAATAAAGTACAGTTTCTCATTACGGTGATATTTGGCACTCTACTCATGTCTGTCTCGGCTCAACTTTGGGTGCACGCACAACCCAAGGAAGCGAAAACCATTCAACCACTTCGTGCCCGAGCGCACGCATGGTTTGAAAGCAACGAACTCAAAGAACGTCGAACGCAAATGCGACAGATGACCCGCGCGCTCCGTCAGCCTTGTAAATACTGTCACACGAGCGGATTCAAAGGCTACACCGATAAGCATAAAGTGTCGCTCGAAATGATGGCACTCAGCGCTGAGCATTCTATTCGGTGTGATGATTGTCATGCCGGTAAGGAAAAATTAACAGACATTGGGCACAAAGCACATGAGATGATGAGGCTAAGTAAGGAAATGGGCGTCACATGCGAGCACTGTCACATACCCGCATCGAAGTTCAAATCGCTAACACCATCAGGACTCGACTATCAAAAAACATTTGAGACCCCAGAACGGGTTGCCCCCCCACTGAACTTAACGCCTAAAAATTCATTGAACTCAAAAAGCGAACAGCCGTAGTCTCGAAGAAACGAGCTGCCCTGATGGATCTTCAATGAGACCAAGTGACATTATGTTCCGATGTATTGCATCAATTTCAGGGTCTCGCATCACCCTTTGGGTCGTGGGGAAACTGGGTCAAGTAGTGGGCAGAAGTAAGGCCGTTAAACCTCAGAGGAGACCTCAAACGGCTCAGACGAAGCCTCAACGAAAAAACTGATGTATCTTCCCGGCAAGGTCAGGACCAATGCCTGGAATACTCTGTAATTGCTCAATCGTCGCCTTCTCCAACCCTTGACGACCTCCAAAATGTTTAATCAAGAGCTTTTGACGCTTAGACCCAATGCCCGTTAATCCATCGAAAACACCATTAAAGTTCCGCTCTCGTCTGAGCTTTCGATGAAAGGTAATCGCGAACCGATGTGCTTCATCACGAATGCCCGTGAGTAGCCGAAACTCTTCGGTATGCTGCTTAAGTACAATTGGGTTTTTTATGTTTGGCATCACCACGCGCTCATCTGTACGACGAGAATGTTGTTGATCACTCTTAGTTCTTGCCTTTGCCAAACCAATTAGATCTATGGAATCAATCCCTAGATCTGCAACTACGGCTAGAGCAACATTAAGTTGCCCACGACCACCATCAATCACGAGCAAATTAGGTAAATCACCTTGCTCGATACCCCGTATAAGCCTGCGAGTAAGCACCTCGCGCATCATGGCAAAATCATCGGTGCCCTCAACAGTCTTTATTTTGTAATGCCGGTATCTCTTTCTCGCGGGGACACCCGCCACGTAACACACTTGTGAGCCCACCGGCTCTCCACCCTGAAACAAAGAGATATCGAAACATTCAATCACCTCTGGATAAGCGCCTAGACCCAATTGTGACTGCAAACGCTCAAGTCCTCGATTCCTAACAAGCGTTTCCTGTCGGGTTTGAAAGAAGCGATGTTCGGCATTAACGCAGGCCATCTCGACCAGGCGTCTCGACGCTCCCCGTTTCGGTGTTAGGAGCCGAACTTTACGACCCTTACGTTCACTCAGAGCGTCTCCTAAGGTCGTCATGTATTCAATTGGCATCGCTAAGATGACTTCATCGGGTATGAATCGACCATCCGAATAATATAGGTTACACGTGGTACTCAGGAGTATGTCAGTCTCAACACCCTGCTTTTCTAAATCAAAGTTGTGTGTGTGCTCAAGTCGTCCATTTCGAATTTCCATGATGGTCAATGTGACAAATCCACCCTCCCGGTGAAGACCCCACACATCTTGGTCAATCTTTCGATGTCGGACCATATTTTGTTTTTCCAGGCTGTCATGGACAGCACGGAGTTGGTCTCGATACCGAGCTGCATCCTCAAAGCGAAGCTCGTCAGAGGCCTCCGTCATCTGCTGCGTCAAGCGAGTGGACAGATCATCTGTTCGACCTTGAAGGAATAAGACGACCTCTTCCAATCGTTGGTGATACGCATTCTCATCCACAGGGAGGACACATGGACCGGGACACCGCTTGATCTGATATTGGAGGCAGGGACGACTGCGATTTCGAAAACTTCCATCATCACAGGTCCGAAGCTGAAAATGTCGTTCGAGCAGCTTTAGAGTAGCCCGGAGTTTACTTGCCGAATGATAAGGACCAAAATACTGACGCCCATCATGCTTAAGCCGACGGACCACTCGAAGCCGAGGCCAACGCTCTTTACGGTCGATACAAATATGAAGGAATTTCTTATCATCACGGAGCAATACGTTGAACCGAGGTTGATACTTTTTGATTAAATCATTTTCAAGAATCAGCGCCTCTTTATCGGTTCTTGTCGAGATCGTTTCAATGTCCGATAACAGATTAGGCAAGAATTGAATGAAATATCGATCGTCGCCAGAGGTTGTGAAATATTGCCTCACTCGTTGCTTTAAATTTTTAGCTTTACCCACATAGATGACCTGTTCTTCATGATCTTTCATCAGGTAGACGCCAGGACATTCAGGTAAACGGGCAATGATGGTATCAGCGATAAATGTGCCCACTAGTCTAACCCAAGGAATGTGCGCTCAAGCGCGCGTATTTGATCTCGACACGTGGCAGCTGACTCAAAATCGAGAGCTTTGGCATATTCCTTCATACGTTTCTTAAGCGACTCGATTGCGATAGAAACATCCTGTTCATCAGCCGATGATAGTGCATTCACACTTTCTACCTGTTCGTCTGTAGTCGAGGTCGATTTAGACTCCATCTCAAGATCGCTGATCGCTTTCGTCACGGTTGCTGGTGTGATGTTATGCTCAACATTATACGCGAGTTGAATCTCCCTACGCCTTTGTGTTTCCTGCATCGCTGCATCGATAGACTTTGTTACCCGGTCAGCATAAAGGATGACCCGACCGTCCACATTGCGTGCAGCTCTACCAATCGTTTGGATAAGTGAGGTTTGATTACGTAAAAAACCCTCTCTATCAGCATCCAAGATCGCCACAAGGCTGACCTCTGGCAAGTCCAATCCTTCTCTCAAAAGATTAATACCAACAAGAACATCGAACACCCCTAACCGTAAGTCTCGTAACAAGGCCGTGCGTTCAATCGTGTCGATATCAGAGTGCAAATAGCGGACCCGAATGCCCATTTCTTGATAATAATCAGTCAGATCTTCGGACATCCGCTTTGTAAGCGTTGTGATGAGCACTCGATGATTTTGGGCAACACACTTGGTCACCTCAGACAATAGGTCATCCACTTGTATCGAAGCGGGCCGAAGTTCCACAATCGGGTCCACTAAACCAGTGGGACGGATGATCTGTTCAACCACCTCTCCTTGAGTCATTTCGAGTTCGTAATCACCGGGCGTTGCGGACACGTAGACAACCTGATTCTGTAGGGTCTCAAACTCTTCAAATTTCAGTGGTCGGTTATCTAAGGCTGAGGGCAGTCTGAACCCATGTTCGATCAACGTGCTTTTCCGAGCTCGGTCTCCTCGATACATCCCGCGCACCTGCGGAATACTGACGTGACTCTCATCAACGAACAGGAGCCAGTCAGAAGGGAAATAATCCAGAAGACAAGGTGGCGCCTCGCCTGGATTTCGCCCAGTCAAATATCGAGAGTAATTCTCAATACCTGAGCAGAACCCAAGTTCCTCTAGCTGCTCCAAGTCGTAACGGGTGCGCTGCTCTAAACGCTGTGCCTCTACCAACTGATCATTTTGACGAAGCACTCTGAGATGTTGGGCCAGCTCATTCCGAATATGGGCAATGGAATTCTTGAGGGATTTTGGTCCAACAACATAATGTGAACCGGGATAGACTGCGATGCGCTCCAGCGACCGAATCTTTTTGCCCCGCAAGGGATCTACTTCGTAAATGGACTCTATCTCATCCCCAAAAAACTCAACCCGAATGGCAAAGGTGTCTTCGTGCACAGGGAAAATCTCAAGCACATCACCTCGAACACGAAACGTACCCCGATGAAAATCATAGTCGTTTCTCTCATACTGTATTTCAACGAGTTGACCTAACACCTCATCGCGCTCTATCTCCAAGCCAACACTCAATTCCACGAGTTGTCCGTAGTAAGCCTCAGCGCTTCCAAGACCGTATATACAGCTCACGCTCGCGACAATAATGACATGCTTCCCCTCAAGTAACGACCGGGTCGCGGAGTGACGCAGGCGGTCTATCTCCTCATTGATCTTGGCATCTTTAGCAATATATGTGTCCGTGGTAGGGACGTAGGCTTCCGGCTGATAATAATCATAATAACTAACGAAATACTCCACGGCATTGTCTGGGAACAAAGATTTAAACTCACCATAGAGTTGAGCCGCTAATGTCTTATTGTGTGCAAGAACCAGCGCACACCGATTCGTTTGTTCGATGACCTTTGCCATCGTAAACGTCTTACCTGAACCGGTGACACCGAGAAGAACCTGATGCCGACGACCACCTTCGATCTGCGCCACCAACTCATTAATGGCAGCAGGCTGGTCACCCTTAGGGGTCTTATCCGATACGAGCTTGAAGGACATGTTTTCGAGCCTTTCGCGACGTTATGTCGAGTACGAAATCCACCAATCTGTTACACCGTCACCATCCATGAGGATAACACCCGCCGAGTTAAGTTCGTCCTTGATTGCGTCAGCAGTAGACCAATCCCGTCCTGTACGTGCAGCAATTCTCTGATTGATTCGCTGCTGAACCCAGTCAAATGTTAACCCACTTCGCGCCAAACTGCAGTGTCGATCGAGAGCCAGGTAACTCGCTGAGTCCATGCTGAGCAACCCGACGACCTCATCCAACTCTTCCAAGGTTGACAAGATACGACTGGCAGAGCTTACGGCGGACTGGAGGCGAGTACCTCGCGCCAGCAACAGGCGATTCAACGTCTTGCACGCTGTTTCGTAGAAACGAAAAAGGGTCGCTCCATCGAGACCTGTCCCTTGCTCTAGGCGAAATCGAGTTTTCATACTCGCCAGATAGGCGCCCTCGGGCAGTTCACCATAGAGGAGGTCAAAGCGCTGCTCCAATCGGCGTATCTTTTGCCTAGCACGATGAAGACCAGCGATGAGATCACCTGGGGAAATCATCAAGTCTGGTTCAGCTGAGTGAGAGTCCGCTGACCATTCTCCTTTAACTAGGAGTCGAAATCTCAACACCTCGAATGGTGCCCAGTTAATTCGCTCAAGTTCAAGCCGCTCAAGTGCATCATGTAATGTCTCCCAGATGGTCGAACCGAAGGATCCAGACCCCATGATGATGTCCACCTGGGAAGGGAGAACTGGCGCCTCGAACGAGCCAGAGCCATTCATTACAGAATGCCATCGGTACCCAAACCATTCCTGAAGTACTTCCTGATTCATATCGCTTCCTCACACGTGACGCGGGTCTGTTTATTGATACTCATGTCAATACACCAAAACAGATCGGATTTAACAGGCATTCGCGGAACCGGTATGGATTGAAGAAAGCTGGCAAAGGTGGGATGCTAAACACTCAATCGGATGTTTGACTCAATCAGACAACTCAACGATAGGAGGAATGAATTGACCGACTCTAGTCCAGATCCACTCAGTGGCTTACCTCAGCCCAAGACGGCATCACAACGCTCACCACTGAATACGCCGAGTGAGCCGGGTGGGGACCGTTGGTGGCTCAAAGAAAGTCTTGCTCCGGAAGAGCTTAGCCCGGAAGAGACGCTTGCCAACGGAGAAACAGAGTCTACTTCAAAACCGACGAATGTTCAGGATCAATTAGATGGTCCCTCGACTGAGGAGGAAACGGAGTCATCGTCGGTGGATCGCCCCGACCATCTTAATGCCGATCACATTGCGACCTCTGCACCATTACCCGAAGACGATGACACCACGTCCTCGGAAGCATCAAAGGTCATTCCGCTCATGGCCATTGTGTCCGTGACCGTAGTCTTGTGGCTTGGAATGGGCCACATCTGGGGCATAGGCGTGGGTCTAGCGTTAGGCAGTGGCTATCTATTCACGAGTAAAGGGGCACGATAGGGCATGAGTCGAATTTCCAAAGCACCGGCCTACGTGGAAAACACCGAACTCGTTCTGCCCCCCGACACCAATCATCATGGAACGGTTTTCGGAGGACGTGTCCTTCAATGGATTGACATCACGGCAGCAATCACAGCACAACGATATGCTGGACATAAGGTAGTCACTGCATCCATTGACCAAATGCATTTTATTCTGCCCATTGAATTAGGGCATGTGGTTATCCTAAAGGCTTGTGTCAATTACGCCCATGAGACTTCCATGGAAATCGGCGTCCGAGTAGAGCGAGAAAATGCATCCACAGGTGACATTGAGCACGCCGCAACCGCATATCTAACCTTTGTAGCGATGGATAGCGATATGAAGCCCACACAGGTACCACAGCTTGAGCCCACGAATGAGACCGAGACCCGCCGTGTCGAAGAGGCGCAACTGAGACGGCGATCACGCTTGACTCATCGTCAGGCACTACTCGCGCGTCGAGCGAGTCGGGATTAGATGAGCCGGCTGCCTCCAGAATTGACACGGGATCGTCCAATCGTTCAGGTCATCGCACCATCAGGCCCACTCCTAAACCATGCCCAAAAACTGTCTCAAGGCATTGAAATAATTAAAGAATTAGGATTAGACGTGCGTTATGCTTCGACGCTAACAACTCGCAATACTCGCGGCTATCTAGCGGGTCCGGATGACCTTCGAGCGAAAGAATTCCTCGACGCTATCACTGACCCGGAAGTAGATATTGTCTGGTGGGCACGAGGCGGCAGCGGGGGCGGTCGAATTCAAGAAACCATCGTGAGGAGTCTTCAGGAGGTAACTCCGAAATGGCTTGTTGGTTTCAGTGATGCGACGAGTCTCTTGAACGCAGTCAGTATCCATCATGGATGGACGACAATTCACGGGCCAAACATCACCACGCTCACAGACCAAGTGAATGCCCCAGATAAGCTGGTCACGCTGATCTCCAATTTGAGCCACGGTCGAGGTTGGGATAGATTCGGGGATCTGCCTATCTACGGCGGAAATATTACCGTCTTTGCTTCAATGATGGGCACGCTTGACCTGAGCAAGATTGGCGAACACCGACTGCTGTTTGAAGACGTTAATGAATCACCATATCGGCTTGATCGAGCATTGACCCAGATTCGTTCTGTGTGGCCTGTTCATCTCACCAAAGAAGTGCTCCTCGGCGACCTCGACCTCAATCAGGATGACACTGAAATTGTGACCGAGTGCCTGAAAACAGATTTCAAATGTCCAGTACGCACCGGAATGGCTGCGGGTCATCGAGGAGCTATGGACTTCATTCCCTTAGGCTATGAGCCCCCTAAATCATCTATTCCAAGAAGGAAGACATGAGTAAACTCAAGGCATTGTTTGAGTCGACCTGTGTTAAAGCAGGCATTCCTGGACTAGCGTGCGCAATCACAGTGAAGGGCAATGTGCATTATTATTATGCTGGTCAACACAGTCACCTTAATGGGGCGACTAAAGTTTCACGTGAAACGATTTTCGATCTCGCTAGCCTTACGAAGGTACTGACGACTCATCAACTCTGTTTAAGACTCATCAGTGAAAATCGATTAGGGTTCGACGATCGAGTGGGGGAGTATATTCCCGAATGTTCACCATGGCTTTCTGAGGTGCCCATATGGCGACTGGCAAACCACACCTCAGGACTACCCGCTCATGTTAAGTTCTACGAGGAGACGGGACCACGAGTACTCAAGCAGGGAGACTTTACACAAGCGTACCGTTGGGTCGTGGACACAATCACCCAAACGCCGCAGGACTACGTCCCAGGTTCTAATCAGATCTACAGTGACTTAGGCTATATTCTATTGGCACGGATCTGCGAAACAGTCTCAGCGCCCCTCACCACGGTCTTCGACACCCTGTTCCTCCACAAGCGAAACGACCTGAGCCAAATTCATTGGCGACCAAGTCTGGTGACCCCTTCACATACAAGGGCGGAGAGGTACGCCTCCACCGAGCAATGTCCCTGGCGCAAACGCCTCCTCACGGGAGAGGTTCACGACGACAACTGCTGGACTATGGGCGGCATTGCCGGACATGCTGGGTCATTTGGCACACTGGCAGCAGTCCACGAATTATCCAATCAATGGCTGAGGACCCTGCGTGGAGACGAAAACCAACTCGGTATCGACCCTCAAATCATCGCGGAGAGCAGATCACCCAAGTACACATACCAGAACAATACCCGAACCCTTGGCTGGGACCGAACAAGTCCCAAGGCGTCCTCTAGCGGCCAATACTTCACCCCTTTAAGCCCTGGACACCTTGGTTTTACCGGCACGTCCACGTGGCTCGATTTGGACGCGAATGTTTCAGTGACCCTACTGACTAACCGAGTATGCCCAACTCGAGAAACGACCGAGATTAAATGGGTTCGACCATTCATCCACGACACCTTGAGGCAGCACCACACATGAACCAACACGACTCCGAATTAGTTCACGAGGGCATTAGACGTCGCGCCGATGCTCTAGGGCCCATACTCACCGAATGCATTTCCTTAATTAAGGGCGCCCTTGGAAGACCCGCTTCCGTACAATTTAAGGGCAAGATTGACTTGGTCACCGAGACGGACCTCGCCGTCGAAGCCACCTTGACGCATGCACTACAGCAGACATTTCCCGACGACGCCATTCTAGGAGAGGAAAAAGGTCAACAGCCAGGCACAAGTGGCTATGTCTGGATCATCGACCCCATCGATGGAACGACCAATTTTAGCTGTGGCTTGCCCCACTTTTGCATCTCGGTTGGACTCACTTATGAGGGAACTATTGTCTATGGACGGATTGTTCAACCCATCTCGGGTTACGATTTCTCGGCGACCCTAGGTCGGGGCGCCACGCTGAATGGTAAAGCTCTCTCCGTGAGCACCACCACCAAACTCAATGACGCGGTGTTAGCCACGGGGTTCTCGTACGACCGTCAACTGCGACCAGACAACAATGTGGCCGAATTCGACCATCTACTCAGGCGCTGCCGTGGTTTACGCCGGATGGGCGCCGCCGCACTTGATTTTGCGTACGTGGCGGCTGGTTGGCTTGATGGCTATTGGGAATATCGACTAAAGCCCTGGGATGCTGCCGCCGGGATCCTTATGGTCACAGAAGCGGGCGGAAAAGTTACGACTCTAGCGGGCGACACCGCCGACGAACACAGCCCACACTTCTGCGTCTCCAATGCGCATATTCACGACGAACTCTTATGGGCACTTAAGGATTCCAGTAGAGTCATCGGGACAGGACTCGACCTAGAGCCAGGTGCACCATGACGCTAGAAGCTGCCCAGAGAATGCTCCATGGAGCCGGTATTGATCTAGCGCTTACTGCTGTTCAATATGAAACAATTCACCACTTCCTGAAACTCCGCAGTGCTTGGAATAAGACCCATAACCTCACCGGTCCGGCGGCGGACAAGGACCCATGGAATCTCGATGTCTGCGATGCGGCGGCGCTCAATCAGATCTTTCGTCCGGGACTCCGGCTCTATGACGTGGGTTCGGGCAGCGGCGTCCCCGGATTAATCTTTGCGATATTAAGGAGTGACGTAGAGGTGCACCTCGTAGAGCCCCTCACCAAGCGAGTCGCTTTTCTAAAGACCGTGAGAACCAAGCTAAACCTAAAGAACATCAAGGTCTATCGAGAGCGCTGGCCGATAGAGGGCGACGAACCATGTCAGGTCGTCAGCCGAGCCGTCGTTCCTCCGGAGGACTGGCCGAGCCTCGCAAATTCTGACAACTCCGTCCGAGCAATTTATAGGTATTTGGCACGGCAACGCTCACCATTCAATCAACCAGACTTTGAGCTTGATGGCGCACTTGATTACCGGCGGTCAGCGGGAGAATCGCTCCGAATAGAGCGATGGCAACGAACCAAGTAGGTTCGAATTAATTGGTCATGGTCACTTGACCCTGGAAGAAAGCGCCCTTTTCCACCGTGAGAGAGTCGACCTCAATCTCGCCAGTGACATGTGCCGTAGAGCGCAATTCGAGGGTGCCTGTGGTCTTAATGTTACCCTTGAGGTGTCCACTGATGTGCGCTGAGGCAACCTCGACAGTGCCCTCAATTTTAGCGTCTTTAGCCACGACTAGATGTCCAGTTGAGCTAATCTCACCGTAAAACTCGCCCTGTATCTCGACCGTGCCCTCAAACGTCAGTTTTCCTTCGAATCGAGCACCTCGACCCAGCAGTGCACCTTGTCCCGATTTCGGTGCCGGTGTAGATGGCTGCAAATCCTGTGGTTCGAGTAAAGAAGCACCAGCGTTCATATCTAAATCTCCTTGAGTGTTGTCATTTATGGACGGCATTTCCACCTGCCAGTCGTCGCTATTTACCGGCTTTGGCTCAGTTTCTAAAGTAGGTTCGGTTTTTTTTCGCCTCTGAAACATGACGTGGTTCCCCTTCCGTTGCAAGATGTTTCACATGAAACAATACTATTGGCAGTGAAAAATGTCTGTGCTAATCACCGCTACATGTCCATTTACACAATTTGCGTATCAAACCAAAAGGGTGGAGTTGGAAAAACAACGACTTCCGTAAACCTCGCGGCGGGCCTTGCCCTGCGCGGATTGAGAACTCTTATGGTCGATATGGACCCGCAGGCTAACGCCACAAGTGGGTTAGGCGTGGACCCGAGGTCCGTCCGGCGCGGCGTTTACCACGCATTACTTGGCATATCCGATACTCGACGGGTTATCATTCCCAGCCAGACGATCGATCATCTATCAATCCTCCCGGCCAATCAGGATCTTCTTGGAGCCGAGCTGGAAATGGTGACCGCAGTCTCACGTGAGCACCGTCTAAGTGAAGCCCTCAAACAAGTTCAAGACGATTATGACTTCGCCATCATCGATTGTCCGCCGTCCCTCGGGCTTTTGACACTGAACTCACTCTCGGCTGCAAACAGTGCCCTCATTCCTCTACAATGTGAATACTACGCCCTTGAGGGATTAAGTCAGCTGACATCCACAGTGGATCTCATACGTCGAGGTTTGAATCCACGCCTCCAAATCGAGGGCATATTACTCACGATGTTCGATCGTCGGAACAATTTGTCCCACCAAGTCGCAAATGACGCCCGAACTCATTTTGGTCAGTTAGTGCTAGACGTCGTGATCCCACGAAATGTCCGGCTATCTGAGAGCCCCTCATTCGGCAAACCCATCTACCTTTATGACCGCGCTTCAAAGGGCGCAAAAGCCTATGAACGCCTGGCTGCTCATATCGCGGCTAAGCAGTTGAAAGGAGACTTTGGTCCATGACTCAATCTCGAACCGTCCTTGGACGCGGACTATCCGCACTCATCCCTACAAAAGACACGCCCGAGGTACAGTCCCTGACACAGACGGGACTCATCATGGTGCCATTGGAGCAAATACAGGCTGCCCCAAGACAACCTAGAACACATTTCGATGCTGATAAACTGGATGAACTCGCACAATCCATCGCCCGAGACGGACTCCTCCAACCCATTGTACTTAGATTGGTTGACGACAACGAGTACACCATCATTGCGGGAGAACGTCGATATCGAGCTGCGCATCGCGCGGGTTTACACGAAATCCCTGCCATTATCAAAGAGACGACCGCCGCCCAAGCCTTCGAGTGGGCCGTCATCGAAAATATCCAGCGTGAAGACCTCAATCCAATTGAAGAGGCACAAGCGTACCAATTACTCAAGGAAGCCAGTGAGTGTTCTCAAGAAGAGCTCGCACAACGACTCGGAAAGAGTCGAGTGACCATCGCAAATGCCCTGCGACTGCTTAAGTTGAGCAGTGCCATTAAGCGATATCTAGAACAGGGCGATCTCTCATCTGGACATGCGCGCGCTCTGTTGATGGCACCCTCGCAAACACAGCTCGGGTTGGCCAAACGCGCGGTAGAAGAATCATGGACTGTGCGCAAGACCGAGGACGAAGCTCGCCGTTTAGCACAAGGCCTAAAGCAAGAAGACCCAAAGACAACGTCCCCATCCCGACGACATGAAGCCGTCGAAGCCCAACTGAGGGCGGCCATCGGTGCGCCCGTCAAGGTGGTTCAGAAAAAAGGAAAGGGACGAATTGAAGTTCGCTTTCATTCCTTTGATGAGCTTGAACGCTTGATAGAATTATTTAGCACGATGAGCGAGGCTTAAGCACCAAATGCCTCGATACCCCCTTCAACAAAAGCGACCCAGCACACATATCGTTTTAGAGGCTGATACTGCCAATTCTAGCTCAATTAGCCGCAAATGCATCTACTGCCATCAGAAGGACTCTCAACATGCTGTAAACCCCTGAACTCGGCTTCATAATTTACCGAAAACCACTGAACACTTATTCAGCACCCGTGGTTTAACTCAAAGCAACAGACTCACGCCGAAACCTCAAGTAAAACAGTGTCAGTGAAACCACGCGAAGCGCCATCGCACGGATACTCAAAGAACAATTCAAAGTGAAGGTAAAGGAATCCCGATCAGAGGCTCGAGACAGGAGGTGAGCGAACGAAACCTACGTTGAGGTTGATTACCTAGCAATCGCCTGATGAAAATTATCGTCGAATCGCTTGCGCATGGACAAATCCTCGGTGAGGTAATCCACGTGATCAAAATTCTCAGCCGCTGGCACGTCACCACGGCTTACCGCGTCATCGTCCAATGCGATATCGGTCAACACGGTCACATGTTCAGGACCAATTTCAACGATGCCGCCCTTAACGTATAAAGATCCGACTGAGCCATTCTCCACATAGGACAAACGACCACCACCGACCATGAGTACCGCAGGACGGTGCTCGGGCAAGACGGTGAATTCACCGAGCGCACCGGGCACCGTAACTTCGCTTACGTCGGTATCAATCACGGCACCAGTCGGTGTAACTACGTTGAACTTCATAACGATCGCCTTTCGCTTAGTTAAGCTGCCGCCATCTTGTCGGCTTTCTCAATCGCCTCTTCAATGGTGCCTACCATGTAAAATGCCTGTTCAGGCAATTCATCAAGCTCACCATCTACAATACGCTTGAATCCGTTAATCGTATCCTCGAGTTTGACGTAGGTTCCCGGCGTGCCCGTGAACTGCTCTGCTACGTGGAACGGCTGGGAGAGAAATTTCTCGATACGTCGTGCTCGACCTACCACAGCCTTATCCTCGTCCGAAAGCTCATCCATACCCAGAATCGCAATGATGTCCTGAAGGTCCTTATAACGCTGAAGAACCTCTTGAACGCGTCGTGCAGTACCGTAATGCTCATCGCCAACGACGTCGGGGTCCAACAATCGGCTACCAGAGTCGAGTGGGTCAACCGCTGGATAGATACCCTTTTCCGAGATCTTTCGATTCAATACAGTGGTTGCATCGAGGTGGGCAAACGTCGTCGCAGGTGCTGGGTCAGTCAGGTCATCCGCCGGTACATAGATCGCCTGTACTGAAGTGATCGATCCCTTACGCGTCGACGTAATGCGTTCCTGCAATGCGCCCATCTCCGTAGCAAGCGTAGGCTGGTAACCAACCGCGCTAGGGATACGCCCGAGAAGAGCGGATACCTCGGAACCTGCCTGAGTAAATCGGAAGATGTTATCGATAAACATCAACATATCCATGCCTTGTTCATCGCGGAAATGCTCCGCAACCGTCAACGCAGAAAGAGCAACTCGAGCTCGAGCACCCGGCGGCTCATTCATCTGACCAAATACCAAGGCCACCTTTGAGTTCTCACGATTCTCTTCGTCGATTACACCCGACTCAACCATTTCCCAGTATAAGTCGTTTCCTTCACGAGTTCGCTCACCAACACCGGCAAATACTGAAAGACCCGAGCCTTTCATAGCGACATTGTTAATCAATTCCTGAATGAAGACTGTCTTTCCAACGCCCGCACCGCCGAACAAGCCAATTTTCCCACCACGTGCATATGGTGCGAGGAGATCAACCACTTTGATGCCCGTCTCAAATGTCTCAAGTGTTGAGCTTTGTTCTTCGAGCGCCGGAGGCTGACGGTGAATCGGTGAATAGTGCTCTGCCGTGATTGCACCCAATTCGTCAACAGGGTCACCCGTGACGTTCATAATCCGCCCTAGCGTTACCCGTCCAACCGGCATCGCGATTGGCTTACCGGTATTGAGCACATCCATCCCCCTGACTAAACCGTCAGTTGAATCCATCGAAATGGTCCGAACAGTGTTCTGCCCAAGATGCGTGGCAACCTCAACAACCAGATTCCACTGACCATCTCCGATTGCGGGATTTGTAATTTTAAGCGCTGTGTTAATTTCGGGTAATTGACCACCAGCAAATTCAACATCCACTACTGGTCCAGTTACTTGAGAAATCTTTCCGAGTTGTTCACTCATGGTCAAACCACCTTCGTTCATCGACTTATTTGAGCGCTTCTGCGCCGCCAATGATTTCCATCAATTCTTTTGTAATAGCTGCCTGTCGCGCCCGGTTCATCTGCAGGGTCAGAGACGCAATCATCTCACCGGCATTCTCCGTCGCATTATTCATTGCATTCATCCGTGCCGCATGCTCGCCAGCAATCGACTCCAAAATCCCTTGCCTGATCTGCACGTCGACGTACTGTGGCACTACAAAGCCAAGTAATGTCTCCGCATCCGGCTCATAAAGTAGGTCACCCGAGACATCCTGAGGCTCCTCGTCGGTCTTGAGCGCATCGGTTGAGAATGGAAGAAGCGTCACCGTGGACGGCACCTGGCTGATCGCATTGACGAATCTGTTCCCAATCAGCACGACCTCATCAAACTGACCCGACTCAAAACCATCCTGAATCAACTGTGACAACTCTCGAATTTGGTTCTTTGCAACCAACTCGATAATGTTTTCGTAGGCTTTACCCACACGGTATCCACGCCGGCGGACATACTGAGTCATACGCCGACCGACAGGATAAATTTCCATCTCAACCGACTCACGTTTACCGTAGCGCTTCATGAAATTCGAAAGCGCACGTTGAGCGTTTGTGTTGAATCCACCGCACATACCTCGATCCGAGGAAAGTGCAATAATCGCAAGCCGCTTTATGTCGCGCACCTGCAACAGGGGATGAACATTGTCGCTCTGCCCCGCGCCCTGATTAATCAAAGACGTCAAGACCTCTTCGTATTTACCAGCATACGGCTTAAGCTCGCTCATCGCATTTTGCGCCCGGCGAAGTTTAGCAGCAGCCACAAGCTTCATCGCGCGAGTGATCTTCTGTGTATTCTTTACCGACGAAACGCGTCTTCTTATGTCCTTGAGGCTAGGCATGCCTCACTCCACCTTTCCGAGGGTTCATCCGCTGTTATCCAGCGAAGCCACTCGTAAACTCTGTGATGCCCTTATCAAGTCCTGCGATAAGGTCGTCAGTCAATTTACCTTTCTCTCGAAGGCCGGTGAGAATATCACCATGACGGGCTTCGAAGTACTCAACCAACCCAGCCTCGTAGGATAGAAGCCGAGACGTGTCAATCTCATCTACATGCCCCTTGGTGGCTGCGTAGATGACCAGAACCTGCTTCTCAAATGGCATTGGCTTATACTGAGGCTGCTTCAACAATTCCGTAAGCTTCTCGCCGCGGGCTAACTGTAGCTGCGTTGCCTTATCCAAATCACTCGCAAACTGAGCGAAAGCTTGAATTTCTCGGAACTGTGCAAGATCGAGTCGCAGGGTACCTGCAACCTTCTTCATCGCCTTCGTCTGAGCCGCACCACCCACACGAGAAACCGATAGACCAACGTTCACCGCTGGACGAATACCAGAGTTGAACAAATCACTTTCTAAGAAAATCTGTCCGTCGGTAATCGAAATCACGTTTGTAGGAATATACGCTGAAACGTCACCCGCCTGCGTCTCAATGATCGGCAACGCAGTAAGGCTACCGCCACCGCTGGCTTTGCTCATCTTCGCAGCGCGCTCAAGCAAACGACTATGGAGATAGAAAACGTCACCAGGGTAAGCTTCGCGTCCTGGCGGTCGACGAAGCAGTAGAGAGAGCTGACGATAGGCTACTGCCTGCTTACTCAAATCATCATAGATGATGAGCGCGTGCTTACCGTTGTCACGGAAGTACTCACCAATGGTGCAGCCCGTGTACGGAGCAAGGAATTGAAGCGGTGCTAGCTCAGCAGCTGCTGCTGAAACCACCGTCGTATACTCCATGGCGCCAAACTTCTTAAGCTTCTCAACCACCTGAGCAACTGTAGACTGCTTCTGACCAATAGCAACGTAGATGCAATATACGTCGGTGTGCTTTTGGTTGATGATCGTATCAATGGCAACAGCGGTCTTCCCTGTCTGACGGTCACCGATAATCAACTCGCGTTGACCACGGCCAATCGGCACCATTGAGTCGATGGACTTTAGACCGGTTTGAAGGGGCTCAGAAACGCTTTCACGCGGCATGATACCCGGGGCTTTAACCTCGATTTTCCGCATGTGAGGCGTTGTAATCTCGCCTAAGCCATCGAGAGGCTGTCCCAAGGCATTTACGACACGTCCAAGAAGAGCCTCACCAACAGGAACGTCGATGATACGCCCGGTTCGTCGGACCTCATCGCCCTCTTTAATCGCGGTAGCGTCACCCAATAGTGCACACCCGACGTTATCAGATTCGAGGTTGAGAACCATGCCTTGAACACCGCCGCTAAATTCGACTAGCTCGCCAGCCATGGCGTTCTCAAGTCCATACACACGGGCAACACCGTCACCAGCGGAGAGAACAGTACCTGTCTCACTGACTTCAACTTTCCGATCGTAGTCTTCAATCTGCTGCCGAATAATTCGACTGATTTCCTCTACCTTAATTTCCATCACTGGACTCCACAGCATCTCCCAAGAGACGCGTTATTTAACCTTAACCAATCAATGCCTGTTTAAGCGTCGATAATTGCTTACGTACACTGCCATCGAAAACCCGACCATCGAGTCGAGTCACAACACCACCGATAATCTCGGGGTCCAACATTTGCTCGACATGAATTTCCTTACCTGTCGCTGCCTGAAGCGTTAGTCGAATCCTAGTGACTTCCACATCGGTCAGTTCTTCAGCTACAACCAACTCGGCTCGCATTCGCCCAGAAGCCGAATCACTCAACCGCTGAAACGCTTTCTCAATCTCCGGCAGCTTGAGGAAACGCCCCTTGTCATTTAGCAGAAGGCAGAAGTTTGCGCAGATTGGACTAACGACAAGCTGATTAAGCAGGTCGCGAATCACCTGTGCGCGCACAGCAACATCAAACTTAGGACTGCGAAATACCTCCAACAGGTCCGTTGCACCGAAGAGACTACTCACTCGGGCTAACTCACGTCCAAGCTGCTCCCGATTACCGCGTGCTTCTCCAATTTCGATCAACGCTGTCGCATAGCGTTCTGCCAAGTTAGATGAACTCATGAAGCCTCCTGATCAGCTGGAGATGATACCTTCTGAACCGCCACTTCAAGGTCACCAAAGTACCCGGCAATGAGACGTTGCTTATCATCGCTTGTCATGTTGAGCTTGATGTCTGCCTCTGCTTTGTCGAGGGCGGATAACACTAGGTCCCGTTCAATAGAAGCCCGTGCAGAATCTAGCTCTCTCGCTGCGAGTTGTTTAGCTTCGGCCTTGATTCGATCTGCCTCTTTTTGGGCATCCTCTCGAATCCGTGCAGCCTCTCGCTCACCGAGTTGTCGGTATTCTTGAACCATCTTTTGAGCTTCTGCCTCAAGCGCATTAAGCTTTTCTTCATATGTGCTCAGACGTTTCTCAGCGGCGTCGTAACGTGCCTCGGCCTCAGTAATCTCGAGACCGACTGTCCTCGAGCGTTCAGCCATTACTTCCTTAATTTTCGGACCAACGCCCTTAATCAATAAAGCGAGAAGAATAAGGAGGTTGATGGTGTGCAACACGGTGGTTGTCCAAAAGTCTCCCCCAGCGAATGCAGGGCTAGTCCAAAGGCTTACGAATAAAACGGAAAGTAAGCGATTCATACTTGGACCTCATCTTCGGCTGCAGCAGGCGCCTCGTTGCTGACCGCAAACGCATCTGACGTGCGATTCAGAACTTTACTTACAATCATGTCCGCAATTTGATCGACCATACCCTTTGACGCCTCTCGAACAGCTTCGACATCGGTCCCAAGCTTCTGCCTCGAATCCGACAACTGCTCTTGTGCCGCCCGATTCGCCGCATCAATTGTGGCATCTTTCTCAGCAATGGCCTCTGCTCGGAGAGCAGTCTTCATCGCAAGCGCTTCTTGCTTTGCTGCTGCGAGCTTAGATTCAAACTCTGCTGCCAACGCTTCAGCGCGTTGACTTGTCTCTTCAGCTCGCTCGACGGTCTTCGTCGTAAGGTCGTCACGAATCGACGCAACACGAAGGTAGGGTTGGAAGATCAGCTTTCGCAAGACGAGCATCGTCAATACGATTAAAGCTAACTGCACTAAAAACGTGGCATCAACATCAAGATTGACACCACCCATCTGTCTAAACATCATCACGGTAGAACCCATCGGATCTGCCCTTCCTGTCTACTCAGGGGACGCGCGCTAACTAACAAACACAGTGGCAGTCGTCAACCAGCACAATGCAAAAACGTACTTTTGTAAACTCGGAGGGTTTCCCAGCTTGAGGCATATTGGAGTATTTATTTAATAAGTTCAGATAGATAGGAAAGAAACTAACAAAGTTCTTAAGTAAAACTTAAAACGCGTGACACACCAAAGAATTACGGCAAAAATCCAAGAAGATTACACCGAACGCTGCATACATCCAAAACAGGTCTATTCATATGCGGTGATTGGATTTAGGTCATGAAGGACTTTGACGATAATCTGCGCCAACCAAGCGTACGGGTTTACACATTTCCATGATCCTTGAATAGATCCGCGCGCCAACCCGATCATTTAGCGACTCTTCACCGTCGTAGGCAACCCGTCTTTGTAGGGGATAATTCGTCGTTAACAGGGTTGTTCTATCTGCGTTGTAGCGCTTGCTAATCAAATCATCGAGCACACTGAGTTCCCACTCACTGCCCCGACCCTTACCCAACTCATCAATGACCAGGACAGGTACATCCACAAGTGGTTTAATGACGTCTTTTGCTCGTCCTGGCTCGCTGAAACAAGCTCTAAGGTCAGACAGCAGGTGTCCAAATTCGACGAAGCGGGCAGTCACACCTCGCTGCAAAATCAGATATCTAAGGATGCAACAGGTCAATAAGGTTTTGCCCGTGCCAGTCGGACCATACAACAAAAGACCCGGATTACCGGGCTCGTATTCTTGGGCAAATCTCAATGCCTGACTTCTAGCCGACATCATGTCTTCGCACTGTTCAGTAATCTTGATCGATCTAAAGTGTGCATCAAAATAGCGTCCAGGAATCAAAGCTCGACTATACGTCTCAGCACGTTTACGAATTTCAAGGCAGTCACAGGCTACTGCTAGCCGATAGCCTTCTTCATTCGTAACAAACCGATAACCGCTACCGCCACAGCCCGCCTGGCACACTTGACACCCATCGCACGATTGAGCTGCGGCGTAATCACCGTTCACTCTGAACAGAAACTGTTCACCCTGACAAATCGTGCACTCAACCATCACCAAGCCTCCGCCTGTTGAACCTCGAACACAGGTAAGCAAAAATGCTCGCGCAATTTCTTGTTCCGCATTCTGATAAATAACAAATCATCTTCGAAGTTTTCTGTCGACGCTATCGACGACGTCGCCTTAGAGGCCGCAGTTCTAATGAGCCCTTTGAGCTGCGCATCTACTCGCGCCCACAACTCATCAAATAAAACTCTTTCCACCGCCTCTAGCTCATTTTGCAGCGTAAGTGCATCTTGATGAATACGTCGCAAATCCTTCAATCGCTCGACCGCCGTGGCTAACAGAATTGCGTTCTCACGATTAGCCTCGGAAAACTCAAAGTCGTTAAGCCGCTTGATCAAGGCATCAAATCCGTCTGCGTAAGAACTTCTAACCCTTCGGTCAGACCCGACTTGCCGCGATTTCCAAGCCTTAAAATATTTCTCAACTTCAGGATCCGCGAGACGAAGAGAACGCACGGGGTTTTCCCGATTGCTGCACGAAGCGGCAACAGCTCGACCTACAACTTCGATCGGAACACCCGCCGAAAACCAACGCTCGATGCAATATCGGTCAGAATCTGAAACAACTAAACCCCGCCCGGTACTTTCGAGAAAGATTCGTTCAACACTCTGAAAATATTGGGCCTTCACACGTCCAAATTCTTTACGCTAAGGGCATTTTCTTCGATGAAGAGTCGCCTAGGTTCTACACTATCACCCATCAATACAGTGAACACGTCGTCTGCGTTCACGGTATCATCAATGCGTACCTGCAAAAGGGTGCGAACATTGGGATCCATCGTTGTTTCGCGCAGTTGCATAGGGTTCATTTCGCCCAAACC
>JBMYRY010000001.1:0-27077 GCA_049602795.1 Bradymonadia bacterium | reverse complement strand
CTTCATCACATCGTTCTCTAAGCACACAAGTTCTCCCCATCGTCCTTGCTCGACGAGTTCAACTGCCTTGACACCGTATCGGGTAGCAAGCACGCGATCGAATGGGATTGGAGAGCCGCCCCGCTGGAGATGTCCAAGAACGGTGACGCGCATTTCGGCGTCAACGTGAGGCGTAATCAGGTTGGCGAGAGTTTGTCCCGCGCGTTGCTTCGGGTCGTGGGTCCCATGATGAGGGAGTGCGCCCTCAGCGCAGACGATGATGGTAAAATGTCGATTTCGGGCTCTGCGAGCTTTAATTTTCTCCGCAAAGCGTATTGGGTCATAGGGAATTTCAGGGATTGCGATGCAATCGGCTCCACCCGCAACACCGGCATAGAGCGCAATCCAGCCAGCGGTTCGTCCCATGACTTCCAAGATCATGACTCTATCGTGAGATTCTGTGGTGGTGTGTAATCGATCTAATGCGTCAGTGGCCACGTCGACAGCGGACCAGAAGCCGAAGGTAAAGGTGGTGGCTTCGAGGTCATTATCAATCGTTTTGGGCACGCCTACAACCGGAATGCCATAGTCGGTCATTAGGCGGTAACCAATCGCCTGAGTGCCATCTCCTCCAATGACAACAAGTCCCTCGAGGTCCAATGCTTTGAAATTTGAGGCTACTTTCTCGGCGAAGGGCCGACCATCGTCCATCACGTTGAATGGATCGCCACGGTTGGTGGTTCCGAGCACCGTGCCGCCTCGGGTGAGAAGTCCTCTGCAGTCCTTCGGCGTTATGGGCCATACCTCCTTGTGGTCGTACATCAGACCGTTGAATGATTCTTCAATACCGAAGATTTGCCAATCAAACTGGTTGGTGCCCGACTTTACGACCGCCCGAATGACGGCGTTTAGACCTGGCGCATCTCCACCCCCGGTGAGTATGCCAATACGTCGTGTCATTGTCCCTCCTCAGACCGTCTGACCGCCGCGGTCGAACATTCATGAACAGCACCGCGGGTTCCGTGAACACGTTATCTTTTATTGAGAGGTATCTCACTTCTAATCTTAGTGAGCCCCCTCGACAGGGAAATGTTGAGGACCGTCGACGGTATCCTCGTGGCTTGACTTGAGAGAGAAGGAGAGACTAATGGGGTGAAGGCCAAAAATTGATTTTGGTTCTATGAAATTTACATGGATGTCTCGGTGAATGAACCTACAAAGAGCCTTTTGGGCTATGATATGTCCCAACCAATACCAACTAAGACTTGCTCATTCGTGGAGTTTGTCTGAGCATCATACGAGGGCATAGCCGCTGCATGTCAATGCGTGGGTACATCGGATCCAAAAGATCAGAGGAGAATCATGCGAGAAACTAAAGGGTTTTTGGTGCTGGCAGATATCAGTGGCTATACGACGTTCGTACGTTCTCATAAAATGGGCAAAATTCCTTTTCTTGGTCAAAGAATGGCAAACACATCTCAGATACACGCAGAGACTGTGATTACCGACCTGTTGGAGACGATGATTGATAGCGTGGGCGATGCGTTGACCCTCAATAAATTGGAAGGCGATGCGATTTTTTTCTTCCGTGAGTCCGCCGGTGGCGCAGAGGAAGTGAGTGCGCTGATTCAGACCTTGAGTAAGGTGTTTGATGCATTCAATCAACGGGTTCATGACTTAATGTTCTGTCAGACTTGCCTATGTGATTGTTGCCAGCAGATGACACAACTGAAGGTGAAGATTTTCGCCCATTACGGGGACTTTCTGATTAAGCAGGTTGCTCAGTTCACTGAGTTGGCAGGTCATGATGTCATCATTGCACATCGTCTGATGAAGAATTCGGTTAACTCGGATGAGTATCTGCTACTGACCGAGTCATTGGTGCACCATGACCCGAACTTAACGAGTCGCCTGAAATTGGAAGTGGGCGTCGAGCGGTATGGGGAAGACCAGATCAAGACATTCATTCATTTTCCACGGTTCGCTAGCAGGGAAAGCAACCATGATTCGTGGTTCGCTCGATTTCGAAGAATGAAGGCCTATTTTCAGATTGTTCGTAACCGGGATGAGTTGAAATTGTCGACGGGACAAATGTCAAAGCCGTAACATCCTGTTGGGCACGGCTTGAGTTGTTCGGCCCCTCTGACTTTCTTGATTAAAGCCAGCTTTCACGTCAGAGTGAGTAATGTATCACCGATGAACTGGTGTTTTAAGGAGTCCTTAGCCGTGAAATATTCTTCCTTTAGTAATCGAGTTGTTCTGACCAATGTGGAGTCTGTCCCGGGAAAAACAATCGTGGAGCATTATGGGCTCGTCCAAGGTAGTACAATCCGTGCCAAGCATCTTGGAAAGGATATTCTCGCTGGATTCAAGAACATTGTTGGTGGAGAATTGACGGGATACACGGAGTTGTTGACTGAGTCACGTGATGAGGCGCTCAATCGAATGAGTGCTCAGGCCGCGGAACTCGGTGCTAATGCAGTGATCAATGTGCGCTTGTCGACATCGTCTATCGCTCAGGGGGCGGCCGAGATTCTAGCCTATGGCACGGCGGTCCGGGTCGAATAGATGTTTGAACTAGGTCTTACGACTGTTTTGCTCATACTCGGTCTGTTTACGGGTCGATATTTTGAGTCGAGGCATTATCGATCCATTAAGCGTCGTGAAGATGGCTTTCTACAGCAACCAGCCGTGACTGGAGAATTGTGGGATGAGCGTTTTGAGGTTGCAAACAGTCAAATGGTCGTTGGATCGGTGGTGATTTCTATCGACTACTTTAAGCAGTTTGTGGCGGGCTGGCATATTCTTTTTGGTGGCGAACTCACAACGTATTCACCCCTGTTAGACCGTGGACGACGTGAAGCAATTCTGCGGATGAAGGAACAGGCACCCCACGCGGACATCTACACAAATTGCCGCTTGGAAACGAGTAGCATTTCAAGCAGTCAACAGCGAGCGCTGGGGACGGTCGAAGTCCTTGCCTACGCTACTGCCATTACCTATGGTGCGGCGATAGACAGCCCTGAAGGGCAATCAGATGAAATTCACGCCGAAGAGACTTGAGGCAACGCGCGACCTTTCTCGAGGACGCACTGACTATCAGGGTCTCATTGTCGCCTTCCTGACGTTTTTGGCCGCTTTGGGCATTACTTATGCTGCCTTGGGATATTTCGTAGATTACGCAGCTGTTTGGATGGACGACGATACAGAGGTCGCTCTTCTTGGATCGTTAGAACGCGCCTATCCGGCAGTGAGTCATGGGGATGACTCTGAAGAGGGCGTGAACTTGCACCGCGCGAAGACAGTGTTTAAGCAATTGACGACATACCCTAATCTTAGAAAGCTACCTTACGAATTGAGGATGATTGATTTTGACGCGCCCAATGCCTTTGCGATTCCTGGCGGGATAGTTGCTCTGTCTCCCAAATTATTTGACTGGGTCAAGACCGACTCAGGCCTTGCCTTCGTACTGGCGCATGAACTTGCCCATCATCAGAGACGGCACGTGACCAAACGGTTGGGACGCGGATTGCTTCTGATGCTCTTCGGCGTTCTTGTTTCATCCGTATCAGATGCCACTTTGGGGAATTTGAGTGGTTTGGCGATTGCTCGTTATTCTCAGTCTCAGGAGCATGAAGCTGATGCGCTCGCCATCAAAATCATGTTCGCGACCTATGGGCATGCGGACGGGGCTCTGGAGTTTCTGAATAAGGCGTTGGATGAAAGCAACGAGCAGGGGGGGGCTCTTTGGGACTCTCATCCTTCAACTCAAGATCGCATCGACCGAGTTCGTGACCTGCTTGCAGACTATCGGTAAGTTGTCCATCACCCGCCTCCACGTTCAAGACAGCATGGAGCCGGAGCGATTTGTGTAGTCTCAAATTCAGCTTTAGCGCTATTGTATTAAGGGTTTCAATGAGGCTGCGTAATGCATGCCATTAACCTGCGTTATGGATTCTCGTTTCGTTTGTGGGGAGGTGTTTGAATGAATCGATTTCGGTTATTACTTCTGGCGTTCATGATGCTCTCGGGATGCTCTGATATTCAATCGGTGCAAACGGGTGAATTGTCGGTACGACCCGAAATGGTTCGTTTTAGAAGTCTCATGGAAAATGAGACAACGGTATTTGCGCAGGTCGAGCTTCAGAATACTGGGCGAGGTCGTTTGCCCATCACAGGTGTTCGCATCGAGGAGGATGATGGTCGCACAGAGTTGTTCTTGGTGGACCAAGACGACCTTCAGAGTGAACGTTATATTGAGCCAAATGACAGTGAATTGATTGTCCTTGAGTGGACGCCTATAGACGCTAACCCGGATCGCGGGCGTCTCGTGATTACAGATGCGGATGGCCGCGAAACGGCTGTTGCGGTGGAGACACCCGACATTGATCCCTCCATGCGCATCCGTGCGGAACCGATTGGCACGACGAATGAGAGTGGTTTGCAACTTCAATTCTTTGACGCGGCGCCCAACCGAACACAGCGGGCAACGGTTACGCTTGAGTCAATGAGTCTTGCTCCCCTAGAGGTCAATACGATTTGTTTGCTCAATGTGGCTGGTGACTGCGAAAGCTCGGCTGTGGTCGACGGTTTTGTCGCATGCGCGGGCAATGTGGCTGAGCCTGCCGAATGTGAGCCGGTGGAAGCACCGGATAATGCTTTAGCATTCGGCGATCAATATACATTCACGGTTTTCTTCGTTGCGGATGCGATGTCGCTTGACCTGCGAACGCGTCGCATTCGCATTGAGAATAATTCACTAGAGCCATCGGTGTTCATTTCATTGAGCGGTAAGCCATGTTTGGTTGCCGGAGAGGATGGGGCTGGATGTGGTTTTGATCCTGTGTCGTCTCAGCCCGGCGAACCATGTTCAGATGATGATGATTGTGTCACCGGATATTGTATTCGTGACTTGAATGGTGTCGATGTCTGCGCGGAATTTTGTCAAGAGGATGAGGATTGCCAACAAGATTATGTTTGTCGAGCCGTTCGAGGTTCAGAAAATGGCGCGGTTCGCATCTGCGTCCCTGATTTCGGGACGGCCTGTGATCTTTGCGAGGCTGATACCGCTTGCGGACTTGGGTTTGATCGATGTGTGGAGATCGGATTGTCTCAACGATGTGCTGTGGATTGTTCACTCGTGGAGTGTCCGGATGGTAGTGACTGCACCGAGGTCGTACTCGATGGACAACAGGTGCCACTCTGTATACCCGAGGCGGCGAGTTGCGATCCATGCGTCGACGAAGACGGAGATGGTTACGGCAATGAAGGCGAGTGTCTCGGTCTAGACTGTGATGAAGGTAGCGCAGACATCAACGCCGGGGCGACTGAAGTATGTGATGGGATCGATAATGACTGTAATGAGTCGATCGATGACAATATCGATCCCTCATTCGCACCTGAGGATCTAGCGTGTAATCAGATTGGCGAGTGTGCTGATTCAGCGCCGGTATGCATTGATGCAATGTGGCAATGTTCACAACGAATGAGCGTGGAAGTTGACGCAGAGCTCACCTGCGATGGCTTAGACAACGATTGTGACGGTCAGATTGATGAGATGATCGAGCCCCCCGCCGCATCATTGACCGAAGGTGTGTGCACAGGTGCCGTGCGTATCTGCGAGGGAGAACAAGGTTTTGTAGAGCCGACTTATGAAGAAATTGTCGGTTTCGAGCGCCGGATTGAGACGATTTGCGATGGTTTAGACAACGATTGTGATGGCGAAACCGATGAGAATGTACCGTTGAATCTTGCGGATCTTCAGCGTGGGGTCTGTGAAGGCGCGCAAAAGGTGTGTGCAGGCGTGATGGGTCAGGTGGAACCCGATTATGCGCTGATTCAAACCTACGAGTCGGAAGAAGTGACCTGTGATGGTCTCAATAATGACTGCGATTTGAATATTGATGAAGGCATCACTGCGCCTTTGGCGAGCAAGCAGGTTGGTGTGTGTCTCGGCAGTCGTCAGGTGTGTAACGGATTTCAAGGGTTTGGCGAGCCTGACTACACTCAGATTGCAACGTACGAAATCAATGAGTCAACGTGTGATGGTGTGGACAATGACTGCGATGACCGGACCGATGAAAATGTGGTCTTGCCGCTTTCTGACAAACAGCGCGGTGTCTGTTTTGGTGCCCGTCGAGTGTGCGCGGGCGCTGCTGGTTTTGTTGAACCCGATTATGTGAATACTGTGCCGCTGTTCGAGGACTCCGCTGAAATGAGTTGCGATGGATTAGACAACGATTGTGATGGTGAAGTGGATGAGACATTCACGGCGCAGCTAGCGGATGTACAGGCGGGCGTTTGTTTGGGCTCGGTGAAAGTGTGTGCGGGCATCAATGGCTTAATTGAGCCAAGCTACGAAACCATACCCAACTATCAAGTGACCGAAACGGTTTGTGATGGTGCTGATAATGATTGCGATGGCGCTGCTGATGAATCGATTGCTTTTGAACTCGCCGATAATCAGCGAGGTGTATGTTTAGGGGCATTAAAGGTATGTGATGGTGTCAACGGTCAGGTAGAACCAGATTATACAGCCATTGCAGCCTATCAGGCTGACGAGGAAACCCTATGTGATGGGCTCAATAATGACTGTGATGACGCGGTGGATGAAAACCTCGTTGCACCACCTGCCGACCTCAACGTTGGGGTTTGTGAAGGGCAAGTCAAAGTGTGTAATGGACCGACTGGATTTGGTGAGCCTGATTATACCTTGATTGAGACCTACGAGGCGGGACCGAATGAAGCAACCTGTGACGGGTTAGACAACGACTGTGATGGTGAGATTGACGATGGCATTCAATTGAATCTCGCCGATAACCAGCAAGGAGTTTGTCAGGGCATGACCAAGGTTTGTGGTGGTGTATTGGGTCAGATTGAGCCGAATTACGCCGATGCGCCCAATCATGAAACCGTAGAGGTCTCTTGCGACGGACTAGACAATGATTGTGACGGGGTTGTGGATGAGGGACCCACGGGAGAACCGCTCACCGGAGGTCTAGCAGACAATCAATTGGGCGTGTGCTCAGGCGCGGTTAAAATTTGTGGAGAAGGGTCATTCCAAGAACCTGACTACACTCAGATCGCTGGCTATAATGCTGACGATTTGCCCGGTGATTTACTGGATACGAATTGCGATGGCATCATTGGTACCCTTGACCGAGCCGTCTTTGTCAGTTTGTCGGGTATTGCCAGCAATAGTGGATTAACACCAGACCAACCACTGCCTACGCTCTCTCAGGCGTTCTTTGCCATGGATCAAAATCTGGGTAGGGATCACATCTATATTGAGCAAGGTGTCTATGCAACGGGTAGTACTCTCACTGTGCCTAATGGGGCCAAGATCTTTGGTGGGTTTACTGACAGCTATCAATCTCGAGTGGCAAGCAGTTTCAACACACATCTAAATACGACGGCAGCGACGGTGTTCGTGGTCGAAAACCTAACCCGTGAGACTCGATTTGATGATGTGAGAATCGCAGCAACTGGTACTCGCGGTCTAAATGACCCCAATATTGGCATCAAGGTCCGCAATTCGGACGATCATTTGTCCCTAAACGGTATCATCTTGTCCGTTAACTCTGGTGGCCGAGGGTCAGGTGGCATTGCCGGTAATCCTGGCGCTTCTGGGTTCGCAGGCGGTAGTGGTGGGTCACCGGGCGGTGGCGGAGGCGGCGTTGGTGGTGCAGGTCAGGTCGGGAATGGCTCTTCGGGGGCACGCGGGGCAAATGGGGCAAGTGGCGGAGGTTCTGGTGGTAATGGCGGCGCTGGTGGCATTAGCGTCGACAACTTTTGGTGGTGCGATTCCGGTGAAGGCGGGCGAGGTAGTAATGGTTTCTCTGGGATCATTGGTGCATCGGGTCCAAGTCCCTCTGGCTCCCTAAGTTCAGGAACGTTTAATCAGTCCTTAGTCTGGTCATCGGGTCCGCCTTTGAACGGCACTAATGGTCGCGCCGGCGGCGGTGGTGGCGGCGGCGGTGGTGGCGGCGGGTGTGATGCAGCCTTCGATTCTCATCGTGCTGGCGATGGCGGTCGTGGTGGTGGTGGCGGTGGCTATGGCACGGGCGGTCTCGGCGGCTCAACAGGGGCCCCGAGTGTGGGGGTGGCCATCAATGACAGTACCGTACGTGTGAATAACTCCACGTTAATTATTGGACGCGGCGGTCGCGGAGGTAACGGCGGTAATGGTGGTGCTGGCGGTAATGGTGGTAACGGTTTTGCTGGCAGCTGTCGTAATGGCGTCTGTGGTGGCGATGGCGGGCGTGGTGGCAACGGCGGTCGAGGCGGCTGCGGTGCGCCAGGTCGTGGCGGTGCTTCCGTCGGCTTTTGGGGGGCGTCAAGTGCATCGGTCATTCGAACGGGCACAAATGTGGATACGATTGGCGTTAACGGCCGTGGAGGAGACCCAGGCGTCGCATCCTGCGGAAATTCAGCCCTGCCGGGTGAGGCGACAATCTATAAGAATGTTCAACTTCAATAGGTCGAATACCGTCAGACACGTCTGAAAGGAAGTCGCGAACATGATAGAACCGTACGTTTTCAAGGTCTACTAATGATTCCTATAGACGCTCATCGTCTCAATGAATGGGCATGCAGACCATATCCGCCTAGTGGTCGGATACCTGATGCCGACGCGCATTTGTCTACGGAGGCAGTCGCTCAGCTTAGTCCGTCTCTTCTGAGTCAGCAACCGAACAGGCTGTCAGGTATTGTCGTGCGTTATGCGGATGGTACCCGCGGTCAACCCACCGAAGCGAACGTCACTGTGGAGGAGGGCATTCTTGGTGATCGATGGGCTACAGGTAAGCGCGATGTTGGTAACCAGATTTCAGCAATGAATACCATGGTGGCGTATACCATCGCCAACGGTCAATCGGTGGTTCTGTCGGGTGATAACTTATTTGTGGATTTTGATCTGAGCGAGACTGCTTTGCCCGTTGGGAGTCAATTGGCAATTGGCACTGTCCATCTTGAGGTGAGCGCGGAGCCTCATACGCCTTGCCTTAAGTTCAAAGCTCGATTTGGTGAGCCCGCGTTTCGACATGCTGCACAGAATTTGCGGATTCGAGGGGTCCTGTTGACGGTTGTCAAGTCGGGGGGATTTGGCGTAGGGGATGAGATTCGAGTGATCTCGAAGACGTCTGATTAGGTCGTATTAATGTGCCGAGAGACCCAATAGGATCCGCATAGTCCGGTTGTGTCTGAAGCGGTACATGAAAGCACTCTTAGGCAGCGGATCGCCCATATCAATGAGGGCGCCGTGATCTTCAACACACACATAATCACTTGGCGGCTTGCGATAGAGTCTTTGACACAGTGGACAGTATGCTGGTCTGGTCTTGAAACTTGCCATCACCTTAACTCCTATAAGTCATCTGCCCTACTAGACGAGGCATTTCTGGTTTCTTACAGATCAAGACGTAATCGGATCTTGCGGATGTCGTTAAAGTGTTCAGTTCGATTCTTTTCGTCGCGAATCAGGAGGCGTTTTCATAGGTTGTTCGAAAACAGTCTGGTAGTGTTTTTGCCAGAGTGCTTGGGAGACGTGGGACTGCAAGCAGTAATTGGGAGCATGAGCAAATGGTGCAAAAGTTGAAAATGACCGCGGACGAATTAATCTCAGTCATCGAGAATTTCCCACAAGCCAGTGAGCAGATCACCTTAGTCGAGGTGTCGCCCATGCGAACTGTCATCAAGATGACTATCGATCAACAACATCTGCGCCCTGGCGAGACGGTTTCAGGTCCAACGATGTTTCTGATGGCCGATTGTGCATTTTATCTCGCAACCTTGGCAATGGTTGGTCCAAAACTTCTGAGTGTCACGACGAATGCAACGATTAACTTTTTACGTCGACCTAGTGGGCGCACGTTATCTGCCGAAGCAACCATTTTGAAGCTGGGCAAAAAGCTGAGTGTGGGAGAAGTTCGGTTGTTCACCGATGAGATGGGGGAGGCGTGTGTTGCCCATGCAACCATGACGTACGCGATACCGCCTGACGATGTGTCCGCGTCTGTTTGATAGATTACATCGGGTGTCGAAATCTTGGATTACACGTTAAGCGGTGCTGTGCCGTCGTCTCCGAATGCGGGCAGTGTGACGCCGACATCATGAGCAAACCTCAGGAAGAGATCAGCGACGGGGGCGTTGTTTTGTTGCGCACCACTCACATCTACAAATCGGCCATTTGTGAGTCCACCTGAGCGTCCAGCGACGACGATAGGCAAGTTGTAATGCCGATGTGCGTTGCCATCTTCAATTTCGCTAGAAAAGTAGAGGGTGGTTTCATCTAAAAGACTGTGACCACCCATATCAACCGATTTCATTCGATCCAATAGCGCTGCGAGCATACCCACTTCCCATCGATCAATTTGGGCGATCCGGTTAAGAGTCGTCGCGTCATTTTGATGGTGTGACAACTCATGATGCCCTTGTGAAATTCCGATTTCAGTATGGGAGCGATTACTGCCACCATTGCCGAGCATAAATGTGCCGACGCGGGTCAGGTCGCATCGCATTGCCTCTACGAGAATATCGAGCATCAATGCAGCATAGGCCGCTCGGTCCGCGGGCGCTGATGTTGGCGGCGTAAGGTCGCTGCCGCACTGAGATGTATCCTGCTCACTCGATTCAATGCGTTGTTCGATCGTGCGAATGCCATCCATATAAGATTCGAGTCGAACTCTGTCAGCATGTCCCATCGATTGACTGAGTTGGTTTGCATCTGCCAAAACAAAGTCTAGAACACTTCGCCGCTGTCGCCTTCGGTTCGCGATGGCTTCAGGCGTTGCATTTGGATCAACGGTACCAAATAAACGCTGAAAGAGGAGTCGCGGACTGGTTTCCTTGGGCAGCGGTGTTTGAGCATCACGCCACGCAATGTTTCGACTGTATGCGCAACTGTATCCCGAGTCGCAGGCATTTTCATTACCACCGCCTTCACATCCAATTTCCACGGACGCGAATCGAGTTTCGGCTTCGTAGAAGCGTGCAATATGTTGGTCTATTGATGGACCAATACGTACGTCGGAAGCATGCTTGTAAGGGTGCACACAAGTAAGAAATGTGGCTGTGCCTCGTGCATGGTCACCTGGACCGTCCCCTTGCGCTGAACCGGCGTGATTGTCTAGTCCACGAATCACCAGAATCTCATTGAGATGAGGGATTAAACCTTCAAGAGATGTACCCGTGAGTGTCGCATTGCTCAGTGCACCGACACTGTTGGGCCAAAACTCATTCATATTGAAGCCGCAGGGCGTATAGAAACCGAGAAAGCGTTTTGTGAGCATAGGCGTTTGTGCCCGAGCACCCTTGATGAAGCCCGGAGCGCGTATCGCCTCAAGCCATGGTAGTGCCAGGGTTGCACCCGCACCCCAAAGAAAGGTTCGTCGAGATAAACCAGTGTCAAAACCGCGAATCAAGGGGCCGCGTGAGTTATTCTTGCTCATTGGTCATTCTCCTCGTCGCTCATTTGACTGGCTTCTGATTGGTTTTCGCCGCGATTCAAAAACAGAGGGCTTTGAACAATTGCGTTAATCAGAGAGCGGGTCTCATAGTTATCACGGGCAGCTTGGTTGCTAATATCGTCAACGAAACAGAACTCATTGTCCTCTAGCCCCCTACCGAGGGCATAGATCAGGATTTTATTGGTGAGACATGGTCCGAGATCGGGGTGACGACGAATTGCATCAGCCATTTCGATTGCGCTTGAGAATGGTGTCCCATCATTCAATGCCCCGGTGGGCTCGATTAGGTCATCTCCATCGTGCGTCCTAAATTCGCCAATCGCATCGAATTGTTCCAGACCAAACCCTGCAGCGTCCATGTGGGTATGGCACGTCGCACATTCAGGGTCAGCTCGGTGCTGTTCCAATCTTTCTCTCAGCGAGGCATTCTGGTCTACATCCTCCGGTAGCCCTTCTACGCTCGGTGGTGGCGGTGGTGGTGCAGCACATAATAATTCCTCTAACACCCATTTTCCGCGTTTGACTGGCGAGGTTCGGGTGCGTTGGGACGTTGCCGACAGCCATGACGCATGGGTTAACACGCCTTTCCGGTTGCCAGCGGGTAGGTCTATCCGTTCAAATGAGCGGCTGGTTGGCGCTGGCAGGTCATAATGTGCTGCAAGTCGCTCATCGATAAAGGTGAAGTCAGCATTCACTAAATCCAGGAGAGGTCGGTTCTCAACAAAGAGTGTGCGGAATAGAAGGGTGGTTTCGGTCACCATGCTATCGCGGAGTGCTTCATCAAAATCAGGGAAGAGCGCATAATCTGGATCCACCAGGCGGGCTTGATGCAAAAGTAGCCATTGGTTGGCAAGGTCATCCATCATGGGAATCGCGTCGTCGAACATTGCTGACGCGACCTCGGCGACGCCCTCAGGCGTGTCGAGGATGCCGTCCGCAGCTTGGTCGAGCAATGCCTCTGATGGTGTGGTGCGCCATAAGAACATCGAGAGGCGAGTTGCTCTTTCGTATCCATTTAACGGGCTACCCGGTGCCCCGGCTTGTTCCACTCTAAACAGAAAATGGGGTGACAAGAGAATGGCATGAAGTGCTTGTCGCAGACCATTTGTAAGACCGTTTTCTTGGTCAAATTCGGCGCTCGCAAGTGTCCATAATCTATCAGATTCGTTCTGGGTGATCGGGCGGCGCCAAGCGAAGCGTGCAAATCGATCGACAGCATCTCGAGCACACGTGTGGGCATTCGGACCCGTGGTGAGGTCGCAGTTCTGTAGGAAGGTGTCTGCAAAACGGCTTTGAACAGGTTGTCCGTCGAGTGGTCCTTCGAGCGACACCCAATCGACGATGAGATTTCGGTCTCCTATGAGTGCAGGGTTGCCGTTGCCGCATTGACCGTTGTCAAATCGCATTTGGGGGCAGTAATAGTCGTTGAGGAATTCGATGCCGATGATGTGAAAACCTGCCTCAATATTAATGTTTTCAAACCGATATTCTTGCCGCTCAGTGTCGCTCACATTGAATGTGTAAACGCCTTGTCCATCAATTGTAAATCGTGCTTGTGCAGGATCAGGACCGGCCTGCTGTTGCCGTGCAAATGCCACGATTTGGTAGCGTCCTGGTGCAGGCAGATTGACGTTCGCTGTCAGACTGCCGTTAGACCATAGATTCCATCCTTCGCCGGAAGGACCACCTGTTGAGGCGGTCATTTCACTCTCAGCTTCGAAGAAGTAAGTTTGTCGTCGGGCACTTGGGGTAGGTAGGGCCTCTTCAGCGAGTGCCTGCGCGGCGAGGTCATATTTCTCCACAAGAAGCGGACTTACGGCCAGCGCCTGGGCGATATTGTCAAAACCAAAGCTCTGGTCTTCAGACGGAAAGTCGTTTGCCGGTAGTTGAGTTGTTTCGAGCAGTGTTTGAACAGAACGATTATATTCAAGTCGATTCAATCGGTGGAGCAATTTCGGTGCATGTATCGTTGCGCATGTACGTTGATCGTCAATGGTCGGCAGCGACGTCAGTCTTTCAATCCAACCGCGCAAGTCTTCAAGGTCTGGCTTCGTTAAATCGCCCTCGATGCGTGAGAAATACGTGTCACCTGACGGTGGCATTTGTGACAGGGGACCGTCGAAACTTCCGTCTAGCAAGGTAAGGAGTTCGCTACTATCGGGCTCGCCGAGTACGATGTAGTTCTCATCCGCGACGATGGTATCGACAAAATTCGAGAGACTAGCAAAGTAAGGACTACTTTGTCCTTCTCCGTGACAAACACCGCACATAGGCTCTAGCGCTTCGAAAACGGTGCGCGTGTTCCATTCGTGAATGACCTGAGCATCCTGGGTCGGCATGATGCCTTGATCCCCCGTGCTTCCATCGAATTGCTGGGGAGTAATTGATCCATCTTCGCCCCCAAACTGCCGGTCTCCTTGAACATCAGGTAGTTCACTACATGCGCTAAAACTAAGTGCAAACGACAAGAGAAAGAGTTGTATATTTTTCGTCCTCAACCATACCCCCTGTTCTTGGTCGGTTCGTCAATGTTCATCCGCGTAAGTGAATGCTACGATGATGCATCAACCATTGGCAAAAGATAACAGACTGAGCCTACTTGATCACATAATTTGCGATATTCATGGTTCTCAAGGTAGCCCTTCTTGGATGGGAGGGGGCGCTATGGAGCGAATGGCGTAACCGTACCGACGACCGACTCTAAAGACTTTTCGCGCAGACCGAGATGCCCATAGCGGTGATAGTCAAGTGAGATGCTTTGTTCTACTGTGTACTTTCTGAGTTCCTCTATCCCATGACAGACTGGTGTGTTGTCGATGCAGCGCGCAGAGGTTGAACGGTTGTAGAGTGTCTCTGGTGGAGTTCCTAGAATGCGAATGTGGTCGTGTTGCTTGGCGTCGATCGCGGCGTCCCACGGTGTGTCGAGTAGATCATTTGATAGCACGTGGCGAAGTTGAACCGCATTTGAATAGCTTGGTTGACCTGCGATGATAATTTGGTATGGATTTCCGCATATGGCAAGGGCTAGGTGCACGCGTGCGAGGTCTATTGGATCGAATCCCTCAAAGGCGAGCACGAGGACTCGCAGTGAAAACTGATAACGGAACAGGTTGTCTTGACCCGAGATCTGGCAAGGGTCGTATCGCCTGTTCAACTGGGTAATCTCGTCTGAAAACAAGCGCGCTGCGGCGGTGAGCTCGAAACTGAGCGCACGCCATGACTCTACAAGGCGGTGTAGGATTGGGTGTACCTGACCATTGGCGAGGGAGGCAGCCCCGATCGGGTTTTGGTGCACGAACATTTTCAAGTAGTTTGGTCCGCCCGCCTTTGCACCGGGTCCAAAGCACGATGCTTTACGTCCGCCGAAGGGCTGTCGTTGAACGATCGCACCGGTTGTAGTGCGATTGACGTATAGGTTACCGGCGTTCATGGTTTCAAGGAATTGTCGTTGTTCACTTTCGTCGAGTGAATGAAAGCCTGCCGTAAGACCATAGGGGGTTGCATTCGCCCATTCAATCGCCTGCGAGAGGTCTTTCGCGACCATCACACTGAGTACGGGGCCAAAAAACTCAGTAAGATGGCTGAACGAACCAGGTTGCACCGGGCCCTTGATACCAGGGCTCCAGAGGCGAGGGTTCTCCGGGCTCACCTTGGGTTCGAGCCACCAAGATTCCCCCTCATCTAGCGTCGTTAGGGCCTTCAAGAGGTCACCTTGTGGCGGATTGATGAGCGGTGTCACTCGAGCGTCGAGAGACCAAGCAGGACCTACACTCATGCTCTTCGCGGCATCGATTAGGTGTGATCGGAAGCTCGAGTCCTGTGCCAGCGCATCCGTGATGATCAGCAGGCTGGTTGCTGAACATTTTTGACCGGCGTGACCAAACGCACTTTGTATGATGGCGTTAATCGCGAGATCTTGATCAGCAAAGTGACTCACAATCGTGGCATTTTTACCCCCCGTTTCAGCCAGGAGGTGAAGGTCCGGTCGAATCCGTTTGAACAGGTGGGCAGTCGATGTTCCGCCAGTTAGAACCACCGTTTTTACTCTTGAGTCGGTGATTAGAGGGGTAGCGGTCTCGTCGTCGGTCACGACGAATTGAAGAATCCCTCCGGGGATGCCCGCCTTTTGGCACAACTCAAACAAAACGTGAGCGATATAGGGGGTTTCGATGGCTGGCTTAAGAATCACCGGGTTTCCGGTCACCAATGCAGCTGCAACGCCCCCCAAAGGAATCGCAAATGGGAAATTCCAGGGCGGCGTGACCACGGTCACTCCGCGTGCTGTGTACGCATGTTGCTCATCCGCCATGAGACGGTTATATCGATGGGCGTAATACCGGCAAAAATCGATAGCCTCACTGACTTCAGCATCTGCATCAATGACCGCTTTACCCCCATCCAGCATGAGCGCTGCAATGATCTCGCCACGACGTAATTCGATGTGGTCGGCTAGCGTTCGAAGGAGCGAGACACGTTTTTCGGGGCTCGTGGTTGACCATGATGATGTCGATGCTGCGGCGGTTGTGAGCATCTGTTCCAACTCGGCGCACGTTGCGAGTTCTATCGTATACGGTGTGCTATTCGGTGCAGATGGGTCATATCCGTCACGAGTAACATGGGACTCGCTTGCGTCGTAATGGGACGAACGAATGGTCCGGATGGATGCCTGGTGTTGAGTGGTGATTTTCTCCGCGAGCCATGTCCGATTTTCACGCAACGTAAAGTCGGTATCCGGAGCATTGCTAAAGCCTTCGGCAGTTTCGCGGGCGGGCTCCAATCGGCTGCGACGTCTGCGTTTGAGCGATAGAGTGAGGCTCCGCTTTCGACTCTCCACAAATCCTCGCTCCTGGCTCAGCCACGCGTCATCACCCACGCTCATATTGAAGCTATGCCTCAGGAAGTTTTGGTCGGCTGTATTTTCATCGAGTCGTCTAACAAGGTATGCCACTGCTGCGTGCAAGTTTGCATCGGTGACCGCTGGACTATAGACCAATACGCGACAACCGAGTCCGAGCAACACCCGAGACAGTCCCCCAGCCATGCCCGAGAGAACCTCAAAGTGCACTCCTTCGGTGAGATGACGTTGCTTCGTTAAGCACAGCGCATACGCCACGTCGAATAAATTATGACTCGCAATACCGACCTTTACATTTGATAGATGTTCACTGGTGAGCGCTCGTTCCACCATCAATTTAAAGCTGGCGTCCACATCGGTTTTGCTTGGGAAAATGGGGATAGACCAGCCGGCAATGTCCGATTCAATTTTCTCTACGGCGAGATTCGCTCCTTTGACGAGACGGAGTTGAATTGCCGAACCGCCTCGTGCTCGACGTGCCTTAGCCCATTCAATCAGACCTTGATGTACATCATGTGAGTCTGGCAAATATGCCTGTAAGACAATCCCTGCCTTTAATGATAGAAACTCCGGTTCATCAAGAACTGTTTTAAACGCAGTGAAAGTCATTTCGAGGTCTCGATAAGCTTCCATATCAAGCATGACAAGTTTATCCGACTGACCATTTTCGCCGCGGGCTGCGCGATACAATTCCCGAAGTGCATCGCAAATGCGATGGAGCGAGGTGTCGAATGCCAGCACTGAGAGTTGGGCACAGATGGAGGAACTTTTGACCGAAATGGTATCGATGCTTTCCGTATTGAGAAGTTCTAGATAAGCATCCATATGCTTTCGTGCTTCGATATCGCCTAATACCTCCTCACCAAGTTGATTCACATTGACCTGCACACCGGAGGCTTTGAGTGATTTAACGCCGGCAGACAATGCTTGCTGCTCTCCGGGCATGAGAAAGGTCTGTGCCTCCTTCCGGATTCGCTTTCGCACGGCATTTCCAATGAGCTTTGGCGCTACCGTTCCAAACATCTTCAGACCCATCAACTGACATTGGTCCAACAGTGGCATGGAAGCTGGGACACCGGTTTTCGATAGGACGTTTCTTGCTTGACGTGTGACATCGGCGCCATCGGCTAGGCGTGGCACACGGTCGGTGAGTAGTGTTGAAAATAATTGTCCGAGGTCGTCATTCATCAGCTGCGATAATTGGTCGCTCTGTTTCTTCTCAGCTTTCGTTTCCAAGTGTTTTGATAATGCTAAACATAGCCCAGCGATCATAGACGTTGCCTGGTTCAGCTGGGTAGGGCTTAGGACCATTTCTTCAACAGTGGCAAGATGAGTCTCAATTTCTTTCAGGATGCCTTGCTCTTGACGCGACCATCCTTCAATCAATGTACGTTCCGATGCCATCGTCAGTCTCGCCTTTCGATGTGTCGTTCTCGCCAGTCAAAGACCCATTCACCTCGTTTGATGGCGCCTACCGTATGTCCGTTACCGCGCATCAGCCAACGTGTGGTGAGGAGACCGTCTACGCCAACCGGTCCCCGTGCATGGAGACGGGAGGTGCTGATGCCAACTTCGGCTCCAAGTCCGTATCGATAGCCGTCGGCGAATCGAGTACTGGCATTACAAAAGACCGAGGCGCTATCCACGCGCTTCAGAAATGTATCAGCCTTCTCAGTGTCATTCGTAATAATGGATTCCGTGTGTCCGGACCCGTATTGATGAATGTGGTCGATTGCGTCATCCAAGGTATCTACAATGTGGATCGTGAGCTGAGCATCTCCGTATTCATGATGTAGAGCGGGTGCTTGAGGTAGTTGTGCAAGCGTTGGGTCAATACCTGCTGTTCGGAATAGGATGGCGGCGCATCCGTCTTGCAGTGCCTCAAACGTATATTGTTCGAGCCATTTTCGATGGACAAGAAGCGTCTCAACCGCGTTGCATGCCGCCGGGTAATCTAATTTGGAGTCGTTAATGATCGCGACTGCTTGAGCCAGAGTAGCACTTTCATCCAAGTAGATGTGGCATACGCCGTCGGCATGCCCCATTACGGGGATTTTGGTGTTTGATTGAATCATCTGGACGAGCGCATTGGATCCTCTTGGGATGACTAAATCAATCACGTCGTCGAGTGCGAGCAAGTCATGAATTTCTTCTCTCGTTTCGACGAGACCGATGACGGTGCGCGGTACAAAGGTCTCAATCGCTTCACCGATTACATCATGCAACACGGCATTGGATCGTCGAGCTTCACGACCACCTTTGAGAATCAAGCCATTTCCACTTCGCAGCGCGAGCGCTGCAATTTGTGGCAATGCGTCTGGACGTGCTTCGAAAATGACGAGTACAACACCGAGCGGTGCTGAGACTTGTTGCAAATGCAGGCCTTCACCAAGGTCTCGATCAACGAGAATTTGACCAATGGGCTCTGGCATATTGGCAATACTTCTAATGCCTTCAGCAAGCGATTCGAGTCGAGCGCTGTCAATCTTGAGCCTATTGTATAACTCGGTCGCGAGACGCCCTTCATTGACCGCTTGTTGAGCATCGGCAAGGTCCTCTTGGTTGGCAGATATAATTCGCGCCTGTTGAGTGAGGAGTGCATTGGCGACATCATTTAGGAGTTGTGCACGCTCATTTGATGAAAGCTGGTTGAGTGCGCGACTCGCACTTCGAGCCTCTTGAGCTTGTTGTCGCGCGGTGTAGTTCGTCATCATAGCGTTGGGGTCCTTGCCGATCGGTCATTTATGGTCGAAATGAAAATCTAAATCGGTGACATTTTTTTTACAATCACAACCGACATCTCGGACATAGCTGTGGTGTTTAGAACCGTGGCAGCGAACATCAACAGCGGTGATTAATTGTGATTGAGGTAAGCCGTGCATGACAGGTTGAGGTTCACGCGACGGTCATTGAGAACGGCATCACTTTTTCATCATTGAGCGGCACCAAGCGGGCTGGGTTGCCAAGGTCGGTATCAATCTCTCACACGTTGGCTGGCATGTTTATGGATGACGAGGCTACCTAGAACTTTGTTAGTTGGTCTCGAGCGAAGTCGGCTACGTTATAGCTCGTTTCTCCGTCAGCCTCGTACGTCAAATCGTTGGGGAATTGTTCAATGACTGTTTCAAAAGCTCTGATGGCCATGTTTCGGACCATGGTCTCCTTACCTGGTGCCACGAGATTGAGATCGGACATACGCTTAAGATTGATCCCTACATAATATTGGTTTTCCCCCGTTGGTACTCGGGTTAGGGCGCTGGCGAACGCGTAGAATGCCAATTTCGGATCCCCTAGTGATTGCACATCCCACTTCGCATCTTCAGTTGGTGGTCGATTACGATAAAGGTTTGCTGGATCGGTCAACACCGACGTGCTCGGATGGATCCCTGCGGTTTGGTCTATCGGGTCAAAAGGACTACGATCAATGGGAGTACCAAGGAGAGGCTCCGAAGGATCCCCACAACTGATGACACACAACAACACGAGGGTAAGATAACTTCTCATAGCGCAAACTCCATGAAGGTTTGAATTTCAGATTCAATGCCTAGCGATTCGGACAGCGGATCCGAGTAGCCCTCTGAGTACACGTCCAACTGACGATAAATACCTCTTACCCCGAAGCGAGTTCGATTTTGACCGACTCGGCTCGGTTTGAGACCCCAAGCAAGTTCACCGCGCAATTGAAATGGATAGGTGAGGTTAAAGTCACGGTGATAGTCGTACGGACCCCAATCATTAAATCTAACATCCAAGAGAGCCGAGGTACCGCGGTGATTCATCCCGGCCATCGTCCCAAAGTGAAACACTTGTCGAGTTGCTTCACCCCAGGCGTCCTCTTTACCGATGAATCCATTACCGTAAAAACGGAATCCTTTGTAGTTTGCAACCCAATCTAACTCAGTCCGCCAACTGTCTCGAGCGGGCACACTGTTCCCGAATGGACCTTGAACACCGTTGGCAAAGATGGCGACGCGCGCATCCTGTGCTGTCGGCCGGTGCCAATACGTACTTCGTATTGCCATTGCAAACGGGCTTGTTTCGCGGTCAATTCGGTCCCACATCCAGAACCAAGTAGCTGGTGTTGGATCGTAAACAAAGGTGAATTGACCGGCGATGGTTTCCCGATTCTCTCTAACAATAAATGGGTCGTCTAAGACATTTCTGAGTGTAACTGCCGGATAAAAGATGCCATTGGCTGCGTCGATTCCGCCTTCCACTGGGTCGATCGGACCTACGAGTGGGACTTGGTAAATGCCCTTGGGTCCGAAGCTGAAGTGACCAAGCGCAAAATAGCTTGCTGCTTCAAATGCATAGTGGTTGCCTCGCCCACTCTCTCGAAGGGTGAAGTTGGTTTCACGTGCATCGGGACCGCCGTCAGCGACCAAGCCCATGTATGACGCTTGAAGGTGGATCAAACTTCGACCGATCGCACCATCGAGTCGTCCACGTACACCCCAGGTGTCAGCCCATTGAATGGTATTCGAGTACACATCAATGCCGCTATTCTGGTAGCCCGGTCCATCGCTCTTTTCAGTTTCGTAGTACGTGCGTCCTAAACGACGGGTACCGGCTAGGATACCGCCAATTTGTAGTTTGAGACTACCAATGCCCCATTCGGTTGTGACCGTCGTTTTTCGAGACCGTGGTTCGGGGATCACCGAGCTGGTTGTGACATCTGCACGGCTTGCCAGGTCTTCCTGATGCATGAGAGTTAAGGTGGTGCCCCATAGCGCCTTGCGATACTTGGCGATCACCGCTGGGTTGGCGCCCCAGTATAACTCCGGACCGAACGCTACCTTGAGCCCTTTCATTTTTTTCTTTCCAGTAAACACGGCGCCGAAAGGTGCATTCCCATCGTAAATGTCGAGGTTTTCACCGTAGAAAGCGAATCGGTAAAGCCCGAAAAAGTCACCTTCATCACCCCAGTGGTAGTGACCGGTTCGATAATAGCCCTCGAGATCGAATTGTTTCTCTTCGATTTCAAAACTACTTTGATACACCCGGAGTCGGTCAAGGGTGGTCATTTGCTGGCGCTCGCCGTCAACATCAATCACGGTGAATTCTTCACCACGGTTTTCGTAGAAAATTGGGTTTAATCGGTTCTGAGCGACGTTGCCCACCACATTGATGCTGAGGTCTGCTCGAGACCTTGCCGTGGGTCGGGCTTCAAACCCCACCGTGAACGACTCCGTATGGTCAAAGGTGAGTTGGTCATTCCCTCCTGCGGCAGGATTCCGAGTTGAGAAGTTAGACGATAGTTTTAGGAGAAATGTGTTGAGTTTGAGTTTTTCAATTTTTTCAACCCGGTTTTGGTTCAAGATCGTCGTGTACGTCGCATCGAACTGGGCGAAGTTGACTTGATTGAAGTGCTCGTCCACGGACGCGATGGTTGTACCCTCTGCATACGGGTCCAGGCGCCAGATGTGTTGCAGGGTGAAATACGCGGTTCTTGGATAGAGTTGGTAGTGTCCATCAGCATCAGGGCGGCTTTTCGCGTTGATGCCAAACCACTCCTCATTCATATTGTTGAAGCCTTCCACAAAGTCCGGATAGCCCCCATTCGGCCAGCTTGCATTGGTGTCATGTACATCCAGGTTTTCCTCTTGTTTGTACTTCCACCAGCCGTCGGACCACTGAAACACGAAGCCGCCGATGGCATTTCGGCTCCCTCCAATGGGCTCGGTGTTTGCATAGATGTCATGCCATTGGCGCTCCAGCATTTTAGCCTGCATCAATGCGTCTTCCTTGCCGGTTTTTGCGTTAAATGCGTCGGAGCCAAATTCTGTAAACATGGCTGGCTTCTTGAAGCTTTTCCAGATGCGGCTGTAGAAGTCGCGGGCACTTTTGCCTCGGTACACATTACTGCCAAAGATATCTACGCTCGGGCAGGTCTTGACGATGATGTCTAGGTATTGAAGGTCGCCATTCGTTAATGAGATGGGATGCAGTGTGTCGTGACGTTTGATCAGCGACGCAGCTTCTTCCATTAGGGTATACAACGGTTTTGCACGGACCTTATCTTCCTCTCCGGGAAGGGGCTCGATTTCGAAGGAAGTCCAGTGCAATCCGTAGTTGTTTTCGTTGCCCAATAGCCACATCAGGACGCCGCGCGTGCCGGTGTAGCGTTTGATGTTTTTTTCCAGGTCTTCCAGAATCGCTTTGCGGTGCGTTGGGTTCGCGTAATCAATATTGCTGACCCAAACGCCTTGAACATTGAAGCCGTAACGACCCATCAAATGGTTGAGTGCCACTCGAATGCCATACTTGTCGTACATCCATTCCACCCATTTGGGAGGGACATCACTAAAGAGTCTGATGGCATTGACGCCCAGCGCCTTTAGCTGACCCATTTCGCGATGCAAAACGGTAGTAATGAACGCTTCATCTTTAGACCAGAGGTCATAACTATAGTTCTGCCCGATGGGCATATAGCCCCAGTTCATGCCCCGAACTAGAAACGGTGTACCATCTACTTCTAAATGAGCACCGTTCTCGTTTGCGACCACCGTCACGGGCTTGACGTGCAGACGAGCCTGGTTGGCATCATTGGGTTGGAGGCGTTTTAACTCCACCGCAGGCGTGCTCTGTGCGGCGATTGCGCCTAAAAACAGCACCAATAACGCGAACCTATTCTTCATCAGAGACCTCATTCTGCGCGATGACACTCGCGTAATACTTCGCACTTTCCTTCGGGGTTCGTACAAGCGTGTCGTAGTCAACGTGCACCAAACCAAATCGCTTTTCGTATCCAAAAGCCCATTCGAAGTTGTCCATTAACGACCATGCATAGTAGCCGGTGAGTGGGACACCCTGTTCAATGGCTTTGGCGCAACTTACGAGATGACCACGGAAATAGTCGATGCGCTCTTGGTCATGTACTTTGCCGTCGTCGGAAACCCCGGTGGGGTAGGCTGCACCATTTTCGGTGATGATAATGCGTTCAGGGGCGTACTCGTCTTTCAAACGAACCAAAAGCCTCTCGAGGCTTTCCGGGTGGACTTCCCAGTTCATATCTGTTCGAGGTCCGTCTTGAACGCGCAATACGGGGTCATTTTCTTCGTCTTTGACCGCATCTGATCGAATGACTGCGCGGGAGTAATAATTAATCCCTAGGAAGTCGACAGGTGTCTTGCAGATGTCCATATCTCCCGGTTTAACAAAATCTAACGATGGTTCGTTCAAGGTCCCGTCGGCAACGAGGTCTTCGATTCGATCTTGTGGGTACGTGCCTCTAAAGATGGGATCTAGGTACCAGCGATTAAAGAAACCATCGAATTTTCGGGTCGCTTCACGGTCTGCGTCACTGTCACTTGCAGGTTCGTTCGGGCAGAGGTTGATGGTGATTCCAGCCAGTGCATTAGGTGCATTCTGTCTAATCACGGGCATGGCCATTCCATGCGATACGTTCAAATGATGGGCACAGCGAAGCGCTTTATTCCAGTCTTGCTTGATGCCGGGAGCATGTTCACCATTGACGTATCCAAGAACGCTAATGCACCACGGTTCGTTATGCGTGATGATTGAACCGAGTCGGTCGCCCAGTCGTCGCGTCACCACATCGGTATAGTTCACGAAAGCATCCACGATCATTCGCTCGGTCCAACCGCCACGGTCCTCAAGCGCTTGAGGTAAGTCCCAGTGATAAAGCGTCATACACGGCTCTATGCCTCGTTTGAGGAGTGCGTCCACGAGCCGGTCGTAAAAGTCAAGCCCCGACTCATTTACCTGCCCAACCCCATTTGGCAAGATGCGTGGCCAAGCAACCGAGAAGCGATACGATGGAATGCCTAAATTAGCCATGATGTCAGCGTCTTCCTCGTATCGATGATAATGGTCACAGGCAATATGACCATTGGTGCCATCGGCGATGCGTCCGGCTTCGTCGCACATGGTGTCCCAAATGGATGGTCCTCTACCGTCGATTTGGGTTGCACCTTCAATTTGGAATGATGAGGTTGCTACGCCCCATACAAAATCATTTGGGAATTTATATTTCATTTCTCTCACCCCTAAACGTTCAGCGTCGAACGTGTTTGTTCTTGATGTTGATTTGAATTTTCGCCCTCGTCCCTTAGGAAATGACCGTCGGGGTCGGGCACAGCCGCACAGAGCGTCTGCGTATATGGATGTGATGGTTTCGAAAGCACCTGCTCCGTGGGTCCCGATTCGACACAGACGCCGTCCTTGAGGACATACACCCGATCGGCAATGCTTTTGACGCTTAAGAGATCGTGAGTAATGAGCATGATCCCCACATTTTCAGCCTTAAGCTGGGACAGTAGATTCAGAATGTCTTTCCTGATCGACACGTCGAGCATGGATGTAGGTTCGTCGGCAACGATGAATGCGGGTTTAGGTGCCAAGGCACGCGCAATCGCTACACGTTGACGTTGACCACCGCTCAGTGAACCTGGATATCGGTCGATGTAGTCATCGACGGGTTTCAATTCCACCACCTCAAGCAATCGTTGAACCTCATGGCTTATTGATTTGGTCCCAATGATATCTGTTCGTAATCGGCGTATCGTGCGTGCCAAGTGCGTATGCACCGTGTGGACCGGATTAAGCGAGGCAAATGGATCCTGAAAGACCATTTGGACGTCTGTCAGCTTTGGTCTTCTGGATGTAGAGCCGTCGCTAACGGTCACTCCACCGGTATCCGGTGTTTCAAGACCGACCACCATTCTAGCGATGGTGCTTTTGCCAGAACCTGACTCACCCACGATGGCGACGATTTTACCTGCATCGAGGCTACATTCGAATGGGTGTACTGCCTGATGTGTTCGGCCGTTGACTCGAAAGGACTTCGACAATCCATCTAGTATGAGTTGGTTCATTCGTGCCCTCGCTCGGCGCCTTTGATACCTGTTTTGAGTAATCCCATTGAGTTCAATAATTGCTGTGTATAGGGATGTGCCGGGTTGCTTCTTAGTTGTTCTGGCGTATCAATCTCACAGAGTTGACCATTCTTCATGATCGCAATTCTGTGAGAAATTGCCATGAGCACAGGTAGGTCATGCGTAATAAACAAAATCGCAAAGCCAAGTGTTTTTTGAGCTTCAAGCAGTCTCCGAAGGATGTGGCGTTGAACGACGACATCAAGCGCGGTGGTCGGTTCGTCGAGAATGAGGAGTTTAGGCTTGAGAGATAGGGCGAGCGCGATGCCGACTCTTTGCCGCATACCTCCAGAGAGTTGATGTGGGTATGCATCCATGACAGTTGGTGGAAGGTCCACAAGCCGAAGAAGCTCGCCGAGCTCATCGGGTGTGAAGCGTTGATTACGCTTCGCAAGAGCCAGATCGTCGAACTGATTACGAATGCGCATGACTGGGTTTAAACTGTCGAGTGCACTTTGGAAAACCATAGCAACTTCAGACCACCGAAGAGACCTCAGGTGTTCGGATGGCAGGCGGAAAAGATCTTCGCCGCATAGAGTAACGCTACCACCAGCAATGAAACCTGGAGCCTGTAGGATCCGCATGATTGCTTTTGCGACCGTGGACTTACCTGATCCAGATTCACCAGCAAGCCCCAGCGTTTCTCCAGGCTTGATGTGAAAACTGACATCATCAACTGACGTGACTGTGGTTTGCGCTGTTGCATACTTCACTGACAGATGTTCTACGGTGAGGATATTCATGGCATTTCCTCCGTAATCACAGTGTCTAAATCGGGACGATTCCCGGTGACTCGCCTGAAGACTCTTCGGGTGCTCAACAGGGGATTGGTGATTTCATCAAGTGCAAAGGTCATCAGAACAAGTCCAAATGAAAACAAGGCGATACCGAGTCCCGTGGGCAAAAATGTCCACCAAGCGCCAGTCAGCAGTGATTGGTCATTTGTAGCCCAGTAAAGATTCGTGCCCCAAGTGACCGCAGCCGGGTCACCAAAGCCGAGAAACTCAAGACCTACCTGGGCACCGACTGCGTATGTTGTTGCCCCAATGAATGAAGTCCCGATGAGCGAGGCCATATTTGGGACAAGATGGATGAAGATTAGACTCAGACGCCCATCGCCAGATAGCCTTGCTGCTTCCATAAATGGACGTTGACTCAGGGTGAGTGCTTGGCTACGGAGGACGCGTGCCCCCCATGGCCATCCCGTCACGATGAGGACGAGAGCAATACTGCCTGGTCCAGTTGGGAGTAGAGCCGCCAGCACAATCATCAGAGGCAACCCAGGAATGAGGAGAAAGATATTGATCACCAGGCTCAGAAAGTGGTCGACCCAACCACCTACAAATCCGGCGGTTACGCCGATCAGAATACTTAGGATTGTGACCCCGATGCCAATCACTACAGCGAAGTAGATGGTCGGTGCTGCGCCCAGAATAAATTGGGCGAATACATCCTGACCTTGAATCGTGGTTCCAAACCAATAGTTCAAGCTTGGGGGTACCAGAGATGGATGGTGTTGCGATGATGCGGCATCCGATGCCATCAGTACATGCGCTGCGCCCGTGAGCAGGCATAGCATGCCAACCAGGATGCATCCAACGCGCGCTTTTTTGTTGGCCCAAAATCCTCTCATTGTGTAGCGCCCTCCCGGGTTCTTGGGTCCAAAAACCAGTAGAGGACATCCACGAGAAGATTGGCGATCAAGACGGAAAGCGTAATGACCAAAAAGAGACCTTGCATGAGCGGGAAATCTTGAGCCAGCACTGCCTTCACGAGCAAGTAGCCTTGCCCGGGATACGAGAACACCACTTCCGTAAGTAGCGCGCCGCTCACAATGAATCCCAGGGCCATGCCAAAGCTCGTTAAGCTTGGTAGAAGCGC